>NZ_LMRM01000011.1:0-86283 GCF_001426045.1 Methylobacterium sp. Leaf94 | reverse complement strand
AAGAACCTGACCGTCGATCACTCGACGTTCGACGGTCTGAAGCTCGACAAAATCGGCTACGTCGACTTCATCATCTCGCGCGGTGAGAACACGACCCTCACGCACAACGCCTTCCTGGATGCACCATCCGACGGCGTGTCGATCCAAAGCGGCACCATCAGCGCGAACTACTTTGCGGGAGGCGCTTACGCCACGGGTGCACACGCCGACGCAATCTGGATCGGAAAGACCACCGGGCCGGTCGTGATCTCCGAGAACACCATCGACTGGCGCGCACGCGCGGACGCACCCACCGAGACCAACGAAGCGGTGCGCATCACGGGTGANAAGACCACCGGGCCGGTCGTGATCTCCGAGAACACCATCGACTGGCGCGCACGCGCGGACGCACCCACCGAGACCAACGAAGCGGTGCGCATCACGGGTGAGAACGGCAGCGTCTCCGACGTGACCGTCAAGAACAACATCCTCCTCGGCGGCAGCATGACCGTCCTGGTCTCCGATGGGGCGACCCAGACCCATACCGGTAGTCAAGTCGGCACGGTGACAGGCGTGCAGGTCGTCGGGAACGTCATCGACTACGGCAAGTACGGCGACCTGGAGCAGACGACCCGTTACGCCGACAACATGCATGCCAGCGGGCGGCCCGTCGCTCCGGGTCAGGAAGCCATCGGCGCGCTGCCTAACCTATCGGCCCTCAACAAGATTGCCGCTCTCTCCGCGAATGCGGCGATCTACGGGACGTCCAAGGGTGACTACCTCCTTGGTGGCAGCGGCTCCAACTTCATCAAGGGGGGGAGTGGAGACGATGTGATCGTTGGCGGCGGCGGGCGCGACTACATCACTGGAGGTGCCGGCAAGGACATCTTCGTCTACGGGTCGCTGGCCGGTGATGGCATCGACCTGATTTCGGACTTCAAGCAAGGCGCAGATCGGATCGACCTGGCGGCCATCACGGGCGCACCACAAGATCTTTCTGGCTGGCAGTGGCTGGGCTCGGAGAGCTTCACGGGTCACGACTGGCAGTTGCGTTACGAGACCAGCAGAGGCCTGACCACGATCCAGATCGACGCCGATGGAGACCTCAAGGCCGATTTTCAGCTCGAGCTGACTGGAAAGCTGGCCATGAGCACAGGCGACTTCATCCTCGCGGAACACGGCCCCACTGTCCCGGCGCTGCCGGTGCCCGCGCCCGGCGCGCCGCCCCTGCCGCCCCTGACCTCGGCCCCGATCGAGGTGCCTCAGCCGATTCCGACCAAGCCGGCCGCACCCGCAGCGCCCGCGTACCCCGCCGATCCGAGCCTCGTGCTCCAGGCACCAGCCTCAGGTGGCAACATCACCGGCAAAGCCACCGCTGAGCTGATCTTGGGCAGCAGCAAGGGCGATGGACTCAGGGGGGGCGCCGGCGACGACGTGCTGGTGGGCCGGGAAGGCAAGGACATCCTCTACGGGGGGGGCGGTCACGATACGTTCCGCTTCGAGAAACTCAGCGACAGCACGGCCGCAACTGCAGGGCGAGACTACATTGGAGACTTCGTTCAGGGCGAGGACAAGATCGATCTGCACCTGATCGACGCCAACACGCTCACGAACGCGCACGAGGCTTTCACCTGGATCGGGGCAGGCGCTTTCACGAAGCATGCAGGGGAGTTGCGGTTCTCCGCGAACAGCACGGGTGGTCAGGTGCAGGCTGACGTCAACGGTGACGGAAAGGTCGACTTCGCCATCGACATGGTGACGAAAGCTGTCCTCCATGCCTCTGATTTTCTCTTGTGAGCCGTTCAGGGATTCGGGAGCGCGCCAGATGATCGGTGATCATCTGGCGCCGGGCGGCGGGGGCAAACGAATACGTCTTCCGTGATCCGACCTATTCGCGTGCGCGCAACTGCAAAGGCACTGCCTCAGCACCCGGAGCAGATCGGCTTGGCCGCGGCTTCACCGCCCTTCACGAGACGGTTCATGTTAGCTTCTCGGTCATAACGTTCGCCCGGAGACCGAACGTCGCCTGCCCCCAAGGCAGGGATGCTTGCGGTACGGATGGGCTCGGGTCCACCCGACAGGGACCGCTCGGTGCGCGTGCCCACGCGCAGGTTTTTCTGGTCGGCTTTCGTGCCCACGGAGTGCTGGAGCACCGTGATCGGATCCGTCCCGCGGCCTTGCTGGCGCGACCACCGCGCGGTCACGGTGCCGGGGATCACGACATCGGCAACCTCGCTTGCCCTCTCGCCACGGGGGAGAGAGGCATATCGCCCTGGTCCCTGCACCCCGTGGGCGCACCCACCCATCAGCAATGAAACCGAACAGAGTAGGATCATTGGTTTCAGAGCCATACCCGTCCTTTTGGTCCCGATGACAGCGCGCGGTTCCGATCCCTAGCTTGGCGTTAACGGTTCGAATGGTCTCCGGTTTCCTTGGCCGCGTTGGGCATCTGACATTCGTCTGCTTTCCGGCGTCCTGCGAGTATCCATGGCACGGCACTGTCGTCGCGCTCCCGATCCGGACCACCGGCGAGCCGGTCATGTCGAGGGCCTTTCTGCGCAGGGAACCGGCACTCCGAGGTTTACGAGGTGACCAGGCGTCGGCTTAAGTCGGTGTTCCGGGTGATCCACCGGGAGGCTGAGCCGTGCGGGCACCGGAAGCGATCGATGTCGTGGCGATTTGGGCGATCACCCGGGGCAGGAATGATTGCGCCATGATCCGCGATGGATCAGGCCGCGCGCTCTTCTTCAAGCGTAACACCGGCAGCGCTTACCGCGCGCTGGTCACGTCCGCCGAGCGGCGACGGCGGGAGGTGGCCCACATCGTGGCGTCGCACCTGATGGCCGAAACCTTTGGCCTGCCGATCGCACCGTTCCGGGACGTCGTTCTGAGGCTGGATCGGAACCGCCGTGTCGAGGGCATCGCCTGCGCGTACCTCACGGGCTTACGTCCCTTCCACGAAGCGATGCACCGACCGATCACGAATCGGGAGGATGCCCTTCTGCAGATCGTGGTCTTAGCCTGGTTGGGCGACACCGATCGGATCGAGACGCCTGACAACGAATGTGTCGATGAGCAGGGTCGCTACATCGCCCTCGACTTCGATTTCTGCTTCAACGATGGCGTCAGCATCCTGGGGCTGCCAAAAGCGAGTCGTCGTGGCCTGGAGGCGTTTGCGACACCCGCGGCGGTGGCCCGAATCGTTGACCGGATCGCCGCCTTGTCGGACGAGACGATCGCCAGGATGGTCGATGATGTCGGGCGGGCATGGGTTCACGATTGGACGCCGGCCCTGGCCCGCGACTTCACTGCCGTGTTGGTCCGCAACCGGGACGCCCTGCGACAGACGCAGGCATTCGAGATCTTCCAAGCCGCGCATGGATCCGTCCGGCAACGATGGAGTCTCTTCGCAACGCGCCACATCTTCAGGCTGAACATCCCCGTCAAGCTTTTGGCCCTGATTCAACGTCAGGGACCTGGGGCGACGATCTGGACGCTGCTCCGCTTCCTCACGGGACGCCAAGCGGTTGCTCGGCCGTATTTATCTCTACTCGCAGCAGAGATCGATAGAATTCCGACTCGTGCAGCAGGTCGTTGTGGCGTCCCGTCGCCACGATCCGACCGCCATTGAGAACGACGACCCGATCCGCCGCCAGAAGGGTGCTCAGACGGTGGGCGATCACCAGTGTCGTCGGTCTCTGGCGTGGTCCGAAGATCGTCCGATGGACGACGGCTTCTGTCCATGCGTCGAGCGCGCTGGTCGCTTCGTCGAGAATCAGGATCGGGGTCTCCCTGACGAGAGCACGCGCGATACCGACGCGTTGCCGCTGCCCGGCGGACAGTCGAACCCCTCGTTCGCCGAGATGCGTATCGGGCCCTTCGGCGAGATCGTTCGCGAAGAGGTGAACCCCAGCGGACGCAGCCGCCGTCGCAACCTGAGCGTCGCTCGCATCGGATCGACCATGCCGTATGTTTTCGGCCAGGGTTGTCGAGAAGATGAACGGATTTTGCGGAACCACGGCGAACCAGGATCGGACCGTGGCGGGATCGAGTTCGGCGATGTCTTGGCCGCCGACCAGGACGCGACCGCGATCCGGCGCGTCGAAGCGCAAGAGGAGGCGTATCAGCGTCGATTTCCCGGCTCCGGACCGCCCCGCGATCGCCACCGTCTCACCGGGCGCCACGTCGAAGGACACCGCGTCGAGGACCGATCGGTCCGGGCGGGCGGGGTAGCGGAACGTCACGGCCTCGAAGGCAATTCCCATGGGCGCGCGACTTGGCACAGGCGGGGCGAAGACACCGCGTGGTCCGCCTGGCGTGGAATCGGTTCTCAGGTGGGGCATGATGCGCTTGAGCGCCGCTGCGGCCTCGATCGTCCCACTCCACAAATTGCCGAGTGTCGCGCAGGAGGCCGCGGCCAGCAGAAGAAAGAACAGGAAGGACGAGAAGGTCCCGGTTGTCATCCGCCCCGCCGCGACCGCGTGGCCTCCCGCCATCAGGACGGCGCCGAGCGTCGCGGCGCCGAGCAGGACAGAGAGGGCCAGGAGCGCGCCGCGCGCCTGCGAAAGGCGAAGTGCCAGCGCCCGCGCTTCGCCGATCCGCTGGGAGAACCGGGCGACCTCCTCCTCCTCCCGGCCGAACATCTTGATCGTGCCGATGGCATCGAACACCTCGCTCGAGTATCCCGCTAGGATGCCGATGCGTCCGCTGACGCGCGATGACAGGTGTCTCTGCTTCGCCGACATCCCCAGGAAGGCCGCGACCGGCAGGGGAAGGATCAGGAGCGACAGGGCCGTCAGGCGCCAATCGGTCCACGCCATCAGGAGGCCCGCCCCCGTCACCACGATCCCGTTGCGGATCAGGGGTGAGAGGGATGAGCGGACCACGAGTTGCAACGTCGAGATGTCCGCGATCAACATCGCGTTGAGCGTGCCTGGCGCATTCGTCTCGAAGAAGCGCAGGTCCTGACCGAGAACGGCCCGGAACAGAGCGATACGCAGTCGCGCGCCGAATTCCTCGCCCAGGTTCGTGGCCGCGTAGATGCGCAGACCCGACGCCGAAGCCAGGACGGCGGAGACAGCCACATACGTGAACAGCGAGGTCCCGGACGCCTTTGAGGCCTCGTCGAGGAGCGCATCGGTCCAGATCCGTATGCCTCGCCCGATCGCGAAGAGGCACAGCGACGACAAGACGACCGACGCTGCCAGCAGCCAGATCTGCCCACGCGGCAGCGGTAAGACATGCAGGTCAGTCAGAAGACGAAGGTCGCTCCGGAGCGCGTCGAACGTGCCGGGCCGCGCTCGGACTTCACCCGCCCAGTCCCGCATTCACGATCCCGCTCAAGCCTGCTCGATCAGGCTGTTGAAAATTGTCGCCAGGATGCCGCTTGATCCACAATTTGTGAAGAGAGCGCCCGCAGTTTCAATCCAGGCTCGGCCCTGTTGACAATTGCTCCCTGTGAAGGATGTCTCCAGCAGATAGCAATGGGCCGCTCAAAACTTCCAAGCTATGTGTTCGGATTTGAGCTTGCTTCGAGTCGGAGGAAATAATGCTGCCCCCGAACCGATATCTCCGATTCGATTTTATCGAAGTCGGTCCGCTGACGATTCTGCGCTGCAGTGAGAAAATTTTCGTCGAGAAGCTAAAAGCGATCGTCGAGGGGGGTGAGGGGCGTGTCATTACCTACTCCCATCTTCATACCTTGGCCCTCGCTCTCAAGCACACGCGCATCGCTCTCTCTATCAGGGCCTGCGACCTGTGTTACTGCGACGGGATCGGCGTGTCGATCATATCGCTTCTCGTGAATGGCGTATGGATTCCCAAGGTCACGGCCAATAGTTTCATTCACGAGTTTGCACGAACGCTCGGGGTCCTGAGCAAGAAAATGGCGTTGATCGGCGGGGCGGGCGACACTCTACAAGCCGTCTCGAATTACTTCGCGACGGAAGGTGCCACCATCGTCTGCGCTCATCATGGATACCTCAATGACGCGTCACGGGAGACGCTCCGGACCTCGCTAATCGACACCAAGCCCGATGTGGTCATCATTGGGATGGAACAGGGGTCTCAAGAAGAGCTCGCGCTCTTGCTCAGGAAGGACCTTCCATCGGCCACCTTCCTGTGCGTGGGCGCCCTGTTCGAGTTTCTCTCGGGTCGGATCTGGCTGTGTCCGCCCCTCGTCAGGCAGGCAGGTCTCGAATGGGTCGTGCGGCTCGTCCGGGATCCCGGGCGCCTGTGGCGCCGGTATCTTCTGGAGGGCCCCGCGCTCCTGTTTCGCGCGACCATTCTGCGGCGGTTGTGACAGGAGTCACGTCTATCGCCAGACGTGGAGGGCGGGTGTGTTTGCGGGCGATGCCAAGCCATCGCAGGGCGTCGACGAGGACGGTCGGGCAGGAGCCGCGCGTCTCGTCCGGGTGGATGTCAGCACGGCGGTGACTGATGGCCCGTGGTCCTAAACCCGCGCCGCTCCCCTTGGGCGAGGACGATTGATCCCGCCTTCGACAAGGTCCGGGCAGACCGCAGGCGACGACGGGGACGGTCCCGGCCTCAGCGCCCCCAGATCTTCAGGACGTATTCAGCCGCGATACCGTCCGGGTTGATGGTGAGGATGCGGGCGGTGTCGACGCCCTCGAAACCGTCTTCCGTCTCGTAGGTCGTCTGGAGGCCCGGCACCTTCTTGGCGTTGCACGAGGCGGGCAAGCGGCGTCGGGCGCATGGCGGAGTCCTGCGGTCGAGACCCGAGGGCCTGTCCTGTCTCGGACGTTTGTCTTTTCGGGATCACCGGTTTCCGCTGATCCCTGACAAACTCTAGGCCGGAAGGCGGGCGCCGCACAGCTCAGGGATGCCGCGGCCGGCGCGGAGACGTCAGGCGACCGGTTCGAGCGCCCTGCCCTGCGGCGTGCCGAAGCGCGCGAAGCGCAGGGCCAGGGTCGGCAGGATCAGGAGGTTGAGCACCGTCGAGGTGGCGAGGCCGCCCAGGATCACGATGGCCATCGGGCCCTCGATCTCGCGGCCGGGCTCGCCGGCGCCCAGCGCCAGCGGCAGCAGGCCGAGGCCGGTGACCAGGGAGGTCATCAGGATCGGCACCATCCGGTCGGCGGCCCCGCGAACCGCCGTGTCCCGGTCCCAGGCCTGCCCCTCCTCCACCACGAGGTGCTCGTAATGGGCGATCATCATGATGGTGTTGCGCAAGCTGATCCCGAACAGGGTGACGAAGCCGACGATCGAGCCCAGCGACAGCACGGCCCCGGTGGCGAAGACCGCCAGCACGCCGCCCACGAAGGCGAAGGGCAGGTTGACCAGCACCAGCAGCAGGTTGCGCAGGCTTCCCGTCACGATGGCCAGCAGGAGGACGATGCCGAGGCCGGCCAGCCCCGAATAGACCAGGAGGTCGCGCCGGGCCCGCGCCTGCGCCTCGGCCGAGCCGGCGAAGCCCACATAGGTGCCGGGGGGCAGGGCGACCGCGCGGGCGATCTTGCGCTTGGCATCGGCCACGAAGCCGGCGACGTCGCGCCCCGTCACGTTGGCGGTGACCGCCTGGACCCGCTGCGCGCCCTCGTGCTGGACCTGGTAGCGGCCGGAGGTCTCGTAGATGTCCGCCACCTGGGCGAGGCGCACCACCCGGCCGCCGGAGCCGCGCAAGGGCAGGTCGCTCAGGGCCGAGAGCCGGCCCCGCGTGGCGGGATCGAGGATGACGAGGACGTTGAACACGGCGTTGCCCGCATAGGTCTGGCCGACGATGTCGCCCTGGTAGGCGGTGCGCACCACCTCCATCACCTCGATGGCCGAGAGGCCCCAGTGGCGCAGGTCGTTGGGCCGCAAGCCCACATTGACCTGGGGCAGGCCCGCCGGGGAACTCTGCTGGATGTCGACGGCGCCCCGCACCTCGGCGAGCTCGCGGGCGATGTCCCGGGCGGCCGTCTCGATGGCGCCGAGATCCGTGCCGAAGACGTTGATCACCACCGGGGCGGTGAAGCCCGACACGGTCTCCTCGATGCGCTCGGTGAGGAAGGTCTTGAGGGAGAAGGCGGCCCCGGGGAAGCCCGCCATCACGGCCCGGATCCGGGCCTCCGCCGCCCCCTGCCCCGCCCCGTCGAGGCCGGGTTCGAGGTCGATGTGGATCTCGCTGTAATGGGTGCCGGCGGTGTCCTGGCCGGCCTCGGCCCGGCCGATCTGCGACGCCACCGCCCGGATGCCGGGAATCGCCTTCAGCTCGGCGGTGATGCGGGTGCCGAGCCGCAGGGATTCCTGCAGGGCGGTGCCGGGCGCCGCCGCCATGTGCAGGATCAGGTGGCCCTCCTTGAGGTCGGGCAGGAAGGTCGAGCCGAAGAACGGCAGCATCGCGGCCCCCAGGAGGGTGACGAGGAGGCCGCAGGCCATGAGGACGCGCGGGGCGCGGTCGATCCGGGTGAGCAGGCGGGCGTAGGCGCCGCGCGCGACCCGCATCACCGGCGGGTCCAGGGTCGAGGCCTCGCGCCGGTTCGTCAGCAGCCCCATCGCCAGGGCCGGGGTCACCGTGAGGGCGACGGCGAGCGAGGCCACCACGGCGAGGATGTAGGCGAGGCTCAAGGGGCCGAACAGCCGGCCGGCGATGCCCGACAGGGCGAGGACGGGGAGGAAGACCAGCAGCACCGCGATGGTGGCGTAGGCGACCGCCGTGCGCACCTCCAGGATGGCGTCGAGGACCACCCGCCCCTCGGGGCGCGGGCCGCCGAGGCGGCGGTTCTCGCGCAGGCGCCGGACCACGTTCTCGACGCCGATCACCGCGTCGTCCACCACCTCGCCGATGGCGATGGCGAGCCCGCCCAGGGTCATGGTGTTGAGGCTCTCGCCCAGCGCCTGCAGCGCCACCACGGCGGCGATGAGCGAGAGCGGGATCGCCAGCGCCGAGATCACGGCGGTGCGCCAGTCGTACAGGAAGACGAACAGCACCACGACCACCAGGATGCCGCCGAGCCCGAGGGCCTGCAGCACGTTGCCGTTGGCGATGGCGATGAAGTTGGCCGGCCGGAACAGGTCGGCGTGCAGGGTCACGCCCTCGCGCGCCAGGGCCGGGCGCAGGTCCTCCAGGGCCGCCTCGACCCGCGCGGTGACCGCGCGCGTGTTGGCGCCGTACTGGGCGCCGACCATGAGGAGCACCCCGGGCCGGCCGTCCACCAGGGCGGCGCCGATCGCCGGCTCGCCGGTGGCGACCACGGTGGCGACGTCCGCCAGGGTCACGCTGGCCCCGCCCTCGTTGATCAGCACGGTCCGAGAGACCGCCTCGGGGCTCAGCGACTGTCCGTCGGTCTGGAGGGCGATGCGCTGGTTGGGCGTGTCCACGAAGCCGGCGCCGCGCACGCCGGTGGCTTTCCGCGCGGCGGCGAGCACCTCGTTGACGCCGATGTTGAAGCGCACGAGGTCGTTCGGGCGGATCTGCACCTGCAGCGAGCGCACCGCGCCGCCATAGACCGAGACCTGGGCGATCCCCGGCACGGCGAGGAGGCGCAGGCGCACGGTCCAGTTCGCCAGGGTGCGCAGGTCCATGTCCGAGCGGCTCTGCGTGGTCAGGCCGACGAGCAGCACCGTGCTGGTGGCGGAGGTGAGCGCCGTCATCGCCGGCGGCAGCACCCCTTGCGGCAGGCGGCCGGCCAGCGCCGTCAGCCGCTCGGTGACGAGCTGGCGCACCCGGTAGATGTCGCTGCCGGCCCCGAAGGTGACGGTGATCACCGACAGGCCCTGGATCGAACTCGAGCGCAGGGAGACCACCCCCGGCAGGCCGTTGACCGCGACCTCCACGGGTTGGGTCACCAGCACCTCGACCTGTTCCGGGTTGAGGCCGGGGGCCTCGGTCTGGATCACCACGGCGGGGGGCGCGAATTCCGGGAAGACGTCGTACTGGGCATCGGCCAGCACGACGAAGCCGTAGGCGGCGAGCGCCAGGCTGAGCGCCAGGACGACGCCGCGGAAGCGCACCGCGAAGGCGACCAGGGCCGCCTGGGGGCCGCGGGGGCCTCCCGGTCCGGAGCCCGGCGCCTCAATCGTCATCGACGCCGCCCGAGACTTGGAGCTGACTCTTCATCTCCTCGGAGAGGAGCGCCTGCGCCCCCGAGAGCACGATCTCGGTGCCGCCGGGCAGGTCCTCCACCACGTAGGCGTCGGCCGACATCGGCGGGTCGGCCTTCAGCCGGTGGCGGGCGAAGGCGTCGGGCCCCACCGCCCGGTAGATCCAGGCGGCCCCCTGCCAGTGCACCACCGCGTCCTCGGGCACGCTGAGGCCGGTGACGCTGCGGTCGGAGGCCAGGAAGGCCAGCATGCTCATGCCGGGCAGGAAGCCGCTGTCGCCCGGCACGGTGTAGAAGAAGCTCAGGCCCTGGATGCGCGGATCCGTGCGGGTGGCGGGCGAGACGTAGGCCAGGGCGACCCGCGCGCTCTGGGGCGGCACCTCGGCGAAGGCCGCCGCCGGCGGGCCCTTCAGGCCCTCCCCCGGCGGCAGGGTGACCTGCACCAGGAAGTCGGTGCGCTCGATCAGCCGGGTGACGGTGGCCGCGCGCGCGACGATGGCCCGGCCGATCACCGGCCCCCATTCCTGCTGGGCGGTGGCCGAGAGGGTGCGCACCTGGGATTCCGCCGCCGCCAGGGCGGCCTGGTCGGTCTGGGCGGTGCCCCCGGCGGTCTCGACCTGCACGGTGGTGGCGTAGGGGCCGAGGGTCCTGGCCCGCTGCAGGGCGCTGCGCGAGACCTCGGCGCGGGCCTGGGCCGTCTGGAGCGCGGCCTGGGCGCTGGCATAGGCGTTGGTCAGGTCGGTGACCCGGGCGAGGTCGAGGACGCTGCCATAGGCCTGCAACTCCTCCCGGTGCTCGGCCAGGGGCCGGGCCTCGGTCGTGATGCCGATGCGGGCGCGCTCGGCGGCCGAGAGGCGCACCACGGTGCGGCCCTCCTCCACGGCGGTGCGCTGGGCCGGCAGGTGCGCGGGCTTCGCCGGCCCGGGGCGGGCCTGGAGGGCCTCGACGTGCTCGCGCAGCTCGCCCAGGAGGAGGGCGCCCTGGGGCGAGACGGCGAGGCCGCCGAGGCCGGCCGCCAGCACGCCGACCAGCAGGAGGGCGAGGAGGAGCGATCGCCACGTCACCGACTGTCTCGCCCTCCCCCTGGTCCGCGGCCGTGTCGCCGCTGTGTTCCGCCCGGCATAACCGTGTTCACCCGCAGAGGGAATCGGTGCGCCGAGCGATACCGGGGGATGGGCATGCTGCCGGTTCTCCGCAGGGCCGCGGGGATTCGGGCCGAGGCGGCCGCGGACGGATTTCGATGGCGGTGTTGCGCCGGACGGCCTGTCCCCGCGGCCCCCGGCGGGCTATCCCCCGGTCGCCGGCCGCGAGCCCGGCCCGAGCCCAGGGAGATCCGCCCCATGCGCGTCCCGGAGACGCCCGCCGGACGCGCGGCCGAGCCGGCGACCACGGCCTACCCGCTCCTCGTGTTCACGATGCTGCTCTGGGGCGGCAACGTGGTGGCGAGCAAGTGGGCGGCGGGCGAGGTCTCGCCCCAGGTGCTCACCTGCCTGCGCTGGGCCTTCGCCTGCCTCGCCCTGGCGCTGCCGGCCCGGGCCGGCCTCAACGCGGAGTGGGACCGGCTCACGCGCCACTGGCGCTACGTGCTGCTGATGGGAGCGTGCGGCTACACCCTCTACGCCAGCCTGTTCTACGCCGCCGGCCTGTTCACCAGCGGCATCAACATCGCCCTGTTCCAGGGGTCGATCCCGGTCCTCGTCATCCTGATCAACTATCTCGTCCACCGGGTGGCGGTGACGGGGGCGCAGCTCCTCGGCGTCGCCGTGACGCTGGCGGGCGCCATGGTGGCGGCGACCCACGGCGACTGGCGGGTGCTGGCGACCTTCGCCTTCAACCGGGGCGACGTGCTGATGCTGGTCGCCTGCGGGCTCTATGCCGGCTACACCGTGGCGCTCTCCCGCAGGCCCCGGGTCTCGGGCCTGAGCTTCTTCACCGCCGTGGCGCTCTCCGCCTTCGTGACCTCGCTGCCGCCGCTCGCCGCCGAATGGGCCCTGGGCCACACGATCTGGCCGACCGGCAAGGGCTGGGCCATCGTGCTGTTCGTGGCGCTCGGGCCCTCGCTCATCGCGCAGCTCGCCTTCCTGCGCGGCGTCGAGCTGATCGGCCCGAACCGGGCCGGCCTCTTCGTCAACCTCGTGCCGATCTTCGGGGCCGGCCTCGCCATCCTGCTGGTGGGCGAGCCTGTCCGCTGGCACGACGCCCTGGCGCTGGCCCTCGTCATCGGCGGCATCGCCATCGCGGAGCGCCTGGGCCGGCGGCGGGTGGCCTAACCGAGTGGCCTACCCGCCCCCGCCGGCCGGCCGGCGCAGCTCGAACCGGGTCTCCGGTTCGGCGGTGAAGTAGTCGAAGTAGCCGCCGCGCAGGATCGGCCGCATGGCGCCGGTGTCGACGAGGCCGTCGCGGATGAAGCGGTCGTCGATGTAGATCGAGACCACCTGCCCGATCACCAGGAAATGCGAGGCGTCGCTGCCGTCGAGCGGCGTCAGCGGCACGGTCTGCAGCCACTTGCACTCCAGGGCGGCCGGCGATTCGGCGACCCGGGGCGGGCGCACCTTTCGCGAGGGCGCCGGGGTCAGGCCCGCGAAGGCGAACTCGCTCTCGCCGCGGGGCAGGGGCGCCGAGGTGGCGTTCACCGCTTCGCGCAGGTCGTAGGTGGCGAGGTTGCAGACGAACTCGCCGCCCTCCTCCGCGAAGGTCATCGCGTCCTTGCGCCCGGCCGAGGAGAACATGACCATGTCGGGGCCGGCCGCCACGGCGTTGAAGTAGGAATAGGGCGCGAGGTTCACCGCGCCGTCGCGGTTCATCGCGCTGATCCAGCCGATCGGGCGCGGGGCCACCAGGGCCTTCAGCGGGTTGTGCGGCAGGCCCTTGGTCTCGGCGTCGTAATGCATGGGGTGCCCCTCAGAGCCGGGTGACGATGTCGGCGAGCGCCGGGCGGGGCCGGTCGGGCGGCACCTCCTGGGCGTGCCCGATATGGATGAAGCCCGCGAGGCGCTCGCCGGGCACGAGGCCGAGGACGTCGAGGATGCGGGAATCGTAGGCGAACCACTCGGTGAGCCACGCCGTGGCGTAGCCCGCGGCGTTGGCCGCCACCACGAGGTTCATCGCCACCGCGCCGGCCGAGAGCACCTGCTCCCATTCGGGGATCTTGATGTGCGGGCCGGCCCGCGACACCACCGCCACCACCAGGGGGGCGAGGGCGAGGCGGTGGCGCTCGAGGTCGAGGCGCGCGGCATCGGCCTCCGGGTGGTCGGCGGCATAGGCCGCCGCGATGGCGTCGCCGATGCGGGTGCGGGCCTCGCCTGCGATCACCAGGAAGCGCCAGGGCGCCAGCTTGCCGTGGTCCGGCACGCGCGACGCGATGGTAAGGAGCGCGTCGAGCTCGGCCGCGTCCGGGCCCGGTCCCGCGAGGCGGAGGGGCGGGACCGAGCGGCGGGTGCGCAGGAGATCGAGGGTGGCGTTCATGGCATCCCTGGAGCAGGATCGGGCGAGAGGGGCGGGGCCGCAGACGACCGGCCCTCGGAGGCGGGATGGCCTTGCCGCCGCCATGGTCCGGTTCCAGAGGGCGGGCACCGGGCGCGGCGGCCGTCCGTGACATGGCGCGCCGGCGGCGGATTGGCAACGCCGGCGGGACGCCCCGGTCGGGATTGGGAGGTGCGGGATGGCGCGGGCAGGGTACGGATCGGTCTGGCTGGGCTGCGCCCTCCTCCTCGGCGGTCACCCCGGCACCGCCGCGGCGCAGGACGGCAACGCCTTCCACAACCGGATCGGGCCCAACCTCCCCTCCCCGTCCATGCCCTCCCCGTCCATGCCCTCCCCGTCGATGTCGGACCCCTCGGCGCCGCCGCTGCCCAGCGCGGCGAGCGCGGCCCTGACCCTCACGGCGGTGTTCGCGGGCGGCGACAAGCCCCTGCGCTCCGGCCTCGCCTGGCGCATCTACGAGGACCGCACCGACGGCACGAAGCCCGGCATCGTCGCCCGCTCCGAGGCGGCCGAGCCGAGCTTCACCCTGCCGCCGGGCGCTTACGTCGCCACCGTGACCTACGGCTTCGCCAGCGCCGCGCGCCGGGTCGTCATGGCGGGCCAGCCGGCCGCCGAGCAGCTCAAGGTCAGCGCCGGGGCGCTCAAGCTCTCGGGCGCCATCGGCGACGTGAAGCTCGGCGCCGACCAGCTCGCCTTCTCGGTCTTCGTGCCGATCGGGACGAACTCCGAGGGGCGCCTCGTGCGCAGCGGCGTCAAGGCGGGCGAGCTCCTGCGCCTGCCCGAGGGCACCTACCACGTGGTCTCGACCTATGGCGGCTCGAACGCGATCCAGCGCGCCGACCTCAAGGTGGAGAACGGCAAGGTCACGGACGCCACCCTCAACCACCGCGCCGCCACCCTGACCCTGAAGCTGGTGGCGGCCGAAGGCGCCGAGGCCTTCGCCGGCACCGCCTTCAGCGTGCTGACGCCGGGCGGCGATACCATCCGCGAGGCCATCGGCGCCTTCCCGCAGGTGACCCTGGCGGAGGGGGACTACGTCCTGATCGCCCGCCACGACGGGCAGGTCTACACCCGCGAATTCAAGGTCGAGAGCGGCCTGAACCGCGACGTCGAGGTGATCGCCAAGGCGGGCTGAGCCGAGGCGTCCCGACAGGCGGAGAGAGACGACACGCATGAGGCGACTTGCGATCGGTGCCCTCGTCCTGCTCCTGGCGCCGCTTCTCCTGGTGCCGCGTCCCGCGCGGGCGCAGGGGGCGGATCCCGCGCGGGCGCTCGTGGCGGACGGCTCCGACCGGGAGATCGGTCCGGAACGCGCGGACCGGGTGATCGCCCTCCTGGGACAGGGACTGAGAACGCCCGCCACCGCCCGTTACGGCCAGCTCCGTGCCGGGCGCGCGGGGGCTTTCTGCGGCGTCGTCGACACCACCAACCGCATGGGCAATCCCGTGGGGCCCCGCCGCTTCGTCGCCGACCTCGCGGCGGGCATCGCCGGCCTCGTCCCGGACGGGCCCGAACTGCGCAACCCGGCGACGCCGCAGGATTACGCCGCCCTGCAGCGCATCCTGGCCCTCTACGCCGCCAATTGCGCCCCCTGATCCGGGCATCCCCCGGGCACCGCCCGGAGGACGCAACCGCCCGGAGGCCGAACCCGCCGCCCTACGGCGTCGGGGCCTCGCCGTGCTGGCCGTCGAGAGCGACGTCGGCGCTCGGCACGGTCTCGGCCACCGCCTCCGCCCGGATGCGATCCGGCGCGGTCGCCTCCGCCACCAGGGCGGCCAGGGTCTCGTCGAGGCCGCCCGTGCGGGTGTGCTGGCTGCCCAGGCGCCGGACCGAGACGGTGCGCTCCTCGCCCTCCTTGCGGCCGACGACGAGCATCACCGGCACCTTCGCCAGCGAGTGCTCGCGGACCTTGTAGTTGATCTTCTCGTTGCGCAGGTCGGCCTCGACGCGCAGGCCGAGGCGGGTCGCGGCGGCGACCACCGCGCGGGCGTAGGGGTCGGCATCGCCCGTGATGGTGGCGACCACCACCTGCACCGGCGCGAGCCAGAGCGGGAAATGCCCGGCGAAGTGCTCGATCAGGATCCCGGTGAAGCGCTCCAGGGAGCCGCAGATGGCGCGGTGGACCATGACCGGGGGCTTCTTGCCGCTCTCGGCATCGACGTAGAAGGCGCCGAAGCGCTCCGGCAGGTTGAAGTCCACCTGGGTCGTGCCGCACTGCCAGTCGCGCCCGATGGCGTCGCGGAGCACGTACTCGAACTTCGGCCCGTAGAAGGCGCCCTCCCCCGGGTTGATCGCGGTCCTGATCCGGCCCCCCGACTGTTCCTCGATCTGGGTGAGCACCCGGGTCATGACGTCCTCGGCATGGTCCCAGAGGGCGTCCGAGCCCACCCGCTTCTCGGGGCGGGTCGAGAGCTTCACCACGATCTCGCCGAAGCCGAAATCGGCGTAGGTGGAGAGGATCAGGTCGTTGATCTTCAGGCACTCGTCGGCGAGCTGGTCCTCGGTGCAGAAGATGTGCGCGTCGTCCTGGGTGAAGCCCCGCACCCGCATCAGGCCGTGCATGGCGCCCGAGGGCTCGTAGCGGTGGACCACGCCGAACTCGGCCATGCGCAGGGGCAGGTCGCGGTAGGATTTCAGGCCGTGCTTGAAGATCATCACGTGGCCGGGGCAGTTCATGGGCTTCAACGCGAACCAGCGCTTGTCCTCGGCCTCGTCGCCGGCGGATTGGGCCGCGAACATGTTCTCGCGGTACCAGCCCCAGTGGCCGGAGGTCTCCCACAGGGCCTTGTCGAGGATCTGGGGGGCGTTGACCTCCTGGTAGTCGCCGCGCAGGCGCCGGCGCATGTAGGCGATCAGCTCCTGGAACACGGTCCAGCCCTTGGCGTGCCAGAACACGACGCCCGGCCCCTCCTCCTGGAAGTGGAACAGGTCCATCTCGCGCCCCAGGCGCCGGTGGTCGCGGCGCTCAGCCTCCTCCAGGCGGTGCAGGTAGGCGTCGAGGTCCTCCTTGGTCGCCCAGGCGGTGCCGTAGATGCGGGTCAGCATCGGGTTTTTGGAATCGCCCCGCCAGTAGGCGCCCGCCACCTTCATCAGCTTGAAGGCGGTGCCGACCTTGCCCGTCGAGGTCATGTGCGGGCCGCGGCAGAGGTCGAACCAGTCGCCCTGGCGGTAGACCTTGAGGTCCTCGCCGGGCGGGATCGCGTCCACGAGCTCGACCTTGTAGGCCTCGCCCTTCCCGGCGAAGAGCGCCCGGATGTCGTCGCGCTTCCAGACCTCCTTGGTGAAGGGGGCGTCGCGCGCGATGAGTTCGCGCATCTTCGCCTCGATCTTCGGGAAGTCCTCCGGGGTGAAGGGCTCGTCCCGGGCGAAGTCGTAGTAGAACCCGTTCTCGATCACCGGGCCGATGGTGACCTGCGTGCCCGGCCACAGGGCCTGCACCGCCTCCGCCAGCACGTGGGCGCAGTCGTGCCGGATCAGCTCCAGGCTGCGCGGGTCGGTGCGGTCGAGGAACTCGATGCGGGCATCCTGCGCGATCGTGTCGTCGAGGTCGCGCACGGTGCCGTCGAGGGCCATGGCGACGGTGCGCTTGGCCAGGGACTTGGCGATGCCCTCGACGACGGCACGGCCGGTGATCGCGGCGTCGTAGCTGCGGGTGTTGCCGTCGGGGAAGGTCAGGATCGGCATGGCCGGGGGCTCCTTGGAGGCTCACTCCTGCGTACGCGGCAGGTAAGCGGGGGGCGGGTCGGGGTCGGCGCGGCCCCAATGCGGCGCCGCGCCGGGCCGTTTAGACCCATTCGCATCGGGAAGGAACGCGGATTCCGCGCATCCGGTCCCGGGCCCCCGGCGGCCGCTCCCGCCCCGGGTTGCTGACAATCGCCAGGGATCCTCAATCACCATCGCGGCCCGTGCCGGCCGATCAATTGACAAAGCCGGTCCAACCCGACTGATGCTCGCCGATGGCCTTCCGTGCCGCACGGTCGAGACCAGAAAAAAATCCAAGAAAACACGGACGAGCCGGCCCCGCGGGGCAAACGGGCTTTCGCCGGGAGAGACGTTCATGCCGAGCCCCGTACCGACGGCGCACCCCGAAGGCGTCGCGATCACCACGACGGCCCACCTGCCCGGGGTCCAGACCGGGACACGCTTCTGGCCTCAGGGCTGGTGGCGCCTCGTCGACCTGCAGATCGGCATCATCCCGCTGCCGGTCTACCTGATCCTGGTGGCGCTGCTCTGGGTGCTGACCGCGGAGGGCGAGATCAAGGCCGACGCGCCGACGATGATCGCCGTCCTGGTGCTCGGCGGCTTCACCTGCGCGGAGATCGGCAAGCGCCTGCCGGTCCTGCGCCAGATCGGGGCGGGGGCGATCTTCGCCACCTTCATCCCCTCGGCGCTGGTCTACTACGCGCTGATCCCGGGCCCGATCATCAAGGCGATCACGGACTTCACCAAGTTCACCAACTTCCTCTACCTCTACATCGCGGCGATCATCGTCGGCAGCATCCTGGGCATGGACCGGGCTGTGCTGATCAAGGGCTTCCTCAAGATCTTCGTCCCCCTCGGCCTCGGCTCCCTGGCGGCGGGCTGCGTCGGCACCCTGGTGGGCACCCTGCTGGGGCTCGGGGCGCACCACACCTTCTTCTTCATCGTCGTGCCGATCATGGCCGGCGGCGTCGGCGAGGGCGCGATTCCGCTCTCCATCGGCTACGGCAACATCCTCGGGATCCCGCAGGGCGACGTCTTCGCCCAGGTGCTGCCGCCCGTGATGCTGGGCAGCCTCACGGCGATCATCCTGGCCGGCACCCTCAACTGGGTGGGCAGGCGCAAACCGCACCTCACCGGCGAGGGCCGCCTGCAGCCCCACACCGAGAACGACATGGAGGCGGGCACGCCCGTGGAGACCGGCCCGATCGACGCCGCCACGGTGGCGGCGGCCGGCCTCACGGCGGTGACGCTCTACCTCCTCGGCGTGATGTGCCACCACCTCACCGGCCTGCCCGCCCCCGTGGCGATGCTGTTCCTGGCGGTGCTGGCCAAGCTCGCCAGCGCGGTCTCGCCCCGGCTCCAGGCCGGCGGCTTCATCGTCTACAAGTTCGTGCAGGTCGGCATGACCTACCCGCTGCTCTTCGCCATCGGCGTCTCGCTCACCCCCTGGGACAAGCTGGTGGCGGCCTTCACGCTGCCGAACCTGATCACCATCGTGGCCACCGTCGTCACCCTGATGGCGACGGGCTACGGCGTCGGGCGCCGGCTCGGCATGTACCCGATCGAGACCGCCATCGTGAACGCCTGCCACAGCGGCCAGGGCGGCACCGGCGACGTGGCGATCCTCACCGCCGCCAACCGGATGGCGCTGATGCCCTTCGCCCAGATCGCCACCCGCATCGGCGGCGCCCTCACGGTGACGGGGACGCTGGTGTTCCTGAAGTGGATCACGGCGGCGCCGGTCTAGGGGCGGCCCCCTCCCCCACCGCCGCGCAGGTGCAGGGCTCGCAGGCGAAGGGCGAGGGAGGCGCGTTCACGCCGCGCCAGCGGCCGTAGCGCCAGGGGGTGAACCAGGCGGCGCGCGCCGGCAGGGCCTCCGGCACCAGGTCGATGCCGTGGGTGCCGAGGGGGCCGCAGCGGCAGATGCGGGCGAACCCGATCCAGCCGCCCGCCCAGAGCCCGTGCCGCTGGATCGCCCCGTCGGTGTAGTGGGAGCACGAGGGCCAGTGCCGGCACTGGCGGCCGACCAGGCTCGATAGGGTGAGCTGATAGGTGCGGATCGCCCCGTGGGCGATGCGGCGGAGCAGCATGCTAGGCGGCCGCCACCGCCCCGGCCTCGATCCGGTCGAGGGCGTCCACCACCGCGTCGAAGGTCAGGAGCGTCGAGGCGTGCCGGGCCTTGAAGTCGCGCACCGGCTCGAGGACGGCGAGATCCGCCCAGGCGCCCGTGGGCGCCGGGCCGCCCTCCTTGAGCATCCGCCGCATGGCGGCGCGGACCGCGCGCAGCTCCCCGGCGCTGGTGCCGACCACGTGGCGGGCCATCAGCGAGGACGAGGCCTGGCCGAGGGCGCAGGCCTTCACCTCGTGGGCGAAGTCGGTGACCGTGCCGTCCCGCACCGCGAGGTCCACCGTGACGGTGGAGCCGCAGAGCTTCGAATGCGCGGTGGCACTGGCGTCCGGGGCCGCCAGGCGTCCCAGGCGCGGGATGTCGGCGGCCAGTTCGAGGATGCGACGGTTGTAGATGTCGTCGAGCATGGAATTCCGATCCTCTGGCTGTTCCGCCGGGTTCACTTGCGGTCCCGCCGGGTCCATTTGCCGTTCCGCCGGGACGGCCGGGCGCACAGCCGGCTTCCGATCCCGGAGATCTGATCCGCGCAGCCTGCATTGCGCGACGGCGCGATAACGACGATATAGGCCCCCACGCACCGTTTCGCGAGGAGGCGGCTCGTCGACCCGGGTCGCGCCCACGGCCGGGGTTGCGCCACCGCAGACGGCACCGTCCGGGCATCGGCCGTCCTCACCCGACGGCCCCATGGTTCGACGATGTACGCAAAGCCTGACAGCCACCCGATGACGACCCGGATCGCCCGGGCGGAAGATGCCATGGATGCCGCGCTCAAGTCCCTCTCCTACCGCCTGACCGAGACGGAGGAATCCGGGATGGAACCGACCCGCCAGAACGGCGCCCTCAGCGCCATGCGCAACGACAACGCGCGGGGCGAAGCGCCCGCGCCCGCGCCCGAGATCGCTCCCCTGCCCGCCTCCGCCCAGCGGGTGCCCGAGGCCATCGCCACGGGCCGTCCGAGCCGCGAGGAGGCCGAGGCCGCCGTGCGTACCCTCCTGCGCTGGGCCGGCGACGACCCGAACCGCGAGGGCCTGCGCGACACCCCCGCCCGGGTGGTGAAGGCCTACGGCCAGATCTTCGGCGGCTACGGCCAGGACGCCGACGCGCTGCTCGAGCGGGTCTTCGAGGAGGTCGAGGGCTACTCGGACATCGTGCTGGTGCGCGACATCCCGTTCTACTCCCATTGCGAGCACCACATGGTGCCCTTCATGGGGCTGGCGCACATCGCCTACTACCCGACCAAGGGCGTGGTCGGCCTGTCGAAGCTCGCCCGCGTGGTCGACACCTTCGCCCGCCGCCTGCAGACCCAGGAGACCATGACGGCCCAGATCGCCGACGTGATCGAGAGCATCCTCAAGCCCCGCGGCATCGCCGTGATGGTGGAGGCCGAGCACCTCTGCATGGCGATGCGCGGCGTCCAGAAGGCCGGCGTCTCCACCATCACCACCCAGTTCCGGGGCGCCTTCCGCAACGACGCCAACGAGCAGGTCCGCTTCCTCACCCTCGTGCGCAACAAGTCCTGAGCCGGCCCGCGATGACGTCTGTCTCCCGATGACCCGCGCCTTCCCGGAACCGGGCAGCCGGGCCGAGGTCGAGGAGGGGGCCGCCTTCACCCCCCGCTTCGACGCACACGGCCTCGTCTCCTGCATCGCCGTCGACGCCGCCGACGGGCAGGTGCTCATGCTCGCCCACATGAACGCCGAATCCCTGGCCCTCACCCTGAAGACCGGCGAGGCCTGGTACTGGTCCCGCTCCCGCGGCGCGCTCTGGCATAAGGGCGCCACCAGCGGTCAGGTCCAGCGCGTGGTCGAGATGCGGGTCGATTGCGACCAGGACGCGGTGCTGATCCGCGTCGCGGTCGGTGGCGACGGCGGCTGCTGCCACACCGGCCGGCGCGCCTGCTTCTACCGCCGCGTCGATCACGATCCGGCGACCGGCCAGGCGATTCTGCGGCCCGCCGATGCCTGATCCCGGCGCGCGGCGTGCCCGTCCGGAGCGGCGCCCGCCCCGTCGCGGTCGCCGCGTCCCGCGTTTCTTCGCCCCCTCTCCCGCATCCCGGTGTCGCTGATGTGGGACGGCCTGTCCCCGGTGCGTCCCGCCGCGGAGGTCCGCCAGGGCGCCTCCCCGCACGCGCGCTTCCCCGCCGGGGCCGTCGAGCCCGTGGCGGCGCCCCCCGCCCCCGGCCCCCGCATCGGCCTCGCCCTCGGTGGCGGCTCGGCCCGGGGCTGGTCGCAGATCGGGGTGATCGAAGTGCTGGAGGAGGCCGGACTCCACCCGGCCGTGGTGGCGGGCTGCTCCATCGGCGCGGTGGTGGGCGGCTGCTACGCGGCGGGCCAGCTCGGGCTGCTCAAGGCCTTCGCCCTGTCGCTGACCCGGCGCAGCGTGATGGGGCTCCTCGACCTGCGGCTCCGCTCCGGCCTGATCGCGGGCGACCGCCTGAAGCGGCGCCTGGAGCACGACCTCGCCGACCGCCGGATCGAGGGCCTGCCGATCCGCTTCGCCAGCGTCGCCACCGACCTCGACAGCGGCGAGGAGGTCTGGCTCACCCGGGGCAGCCTCGTGGAGGCCCTGCGCGCCTCCTACGCCCTGCCGGGCATCTTCCCGCCGGTGCGCTGCGGCGGCCGGCTCCTCCTCGACGGGACCCTGGTGAACCCGGTGCCGGTGACGATCGCCCGGGCCCTGGGGGCCGACCTCGTGATCTGCGTCAACCTCAACGGCGACCCGCGCCCCGGCGTGCGGGAGGCGGCGCCCGCGCGGGTCACGGCCGAGGCGGTGGCGCCCGCCCCCCGCCGGCCCCGGCGCTGGAGCCTGCGCCGGCCGGGTCTGCGCCGTACCGCGTCCGATCGCGCGTCCGGGCCGGCCGACGGCCTCGCCACCCCCGGCATGGCGCGGGTGATGCTCGACGCCTTCAACATCACGCAGGACCGGATCTCGCGGGCGCGCCTGGCCGGCGACCCGCCCGACATCGCCATCGTGCCCCGCCTGGCCGGGATGGGCCTGTTCGAGTTCCACCGGGCGGCCGAGGGGATCGCCATCGGCCGCGAGGCGGCGCGCGCCGCCCTGCCGCAGATCCGCGGCCTCGTGGCGGCGGCCGCCGCCCGGACCTGACTCAGGCCCGATCCTGCCTCACGCCCGCACCTGACTCAGGCCATGGTGATGTAGTCGCGCATGGCCCGGTGCTCGGCCTCGACGGCCTCGATCCGGCGCTTGACCACGTCGCCGATGGAGATGAGGCCGGCCAGCCGGTCGTCCTCGATGACGGGCACGTGGCGGAAGCGGCCCTCGGTCATGAGGTGCATGACCTCCTCGATGCTGCTGGCGCGGGTGCAGGTGGTGACCTCGGCGGTCATGTGCTCGGAGACCCGGGCGTCGAGGGCGTTGGCGCCCTTGGCGGCGAGCGCCCGCATGATGTCGCGCTCGGAGAGGATGCCGCGCACCGCCCCGTCCGCATCGCTGACGACGACGGCGCCGATGCGCTTCTCGGCCAGGAGGTGGATGGCCTCGTCGAGGGTGCGCTGGGGCTCCACCGTGACGACGGAGCGGCCCTTCTCGGCGAGGATGCGAGCAACGGTCATGGACGTGTCCTTTCCCTCAAGTCACCCCTGGGACGGGGCGGCCGGGCTTGGCCAGAACGGCAGGGTGCCCGGCTCGGTCTGCGGCGATTGTGTGGCGCGCGACCGCATATAGCAAGATCCCGCAGGATCCCGTCGCCGAGGACGCAGGATAATTCACGGTCCGGGGCGGCGGCGCGGGCCCGTCGTCAGCGCCGGGCCCGGTCGAGGAGCGGCAGCAGGAAGAAGCCCGCGACGAAGCCGCCCAGATGGGCGTCCCAGGCCACCGAGGTCGCCTCGGCGCCCAGCGGCAGGGCGATGACGCCGAACAGGAAGTTCGTCACGAGCCAGATCACCAGGAACACCACCGCGGTGCGGTTACGCATCAGCTCCGGGATGGTCTGGAGCGGGGGCGCGGACGGGCGCTGCCAGGGGGGCGCGCCGGCATAGACGGGGGGCGGCTGGAACACGAAGCGGGCCGCGGCCGCCATCAGGGCCGAGACGCCGGCCGAGGCCCCGATCAGGGGGGCGGTGCTCAGGGGGTCGAGGAGGACGTGGAGGATGCCGCCCGCCACCGCGCCCACGAGGGCAATCAGGCCGTAGCGCCAGGCGCCGTAGCGGCGGGCCACCGGCGAGCCGAAGGCGGCGAGCCAGACGGTGTTGAAGATGACGTGCATCCACGAGCCGTGCAGCAGCGCGTAGGTCGCGAAGGTCCAGGGCATCGCGGCGGGGTCGGCCACCACGTAGCGGGCGAAGGCCTGCCGGGCTTCGACCACGTCGGGGTCGCCCGCCAGGGCCGTGGCGGCCCGCAGGAGCTCCTCCGCCCGGGCCGGATCGACGGCCACACTCCAGCGCCCCGGGATCAGCGCGAGGTCGATCAGGGCGGCGATGTCCCAGGTGTCCGGCAGCACGAATTCGCGCAGGGCGTGGATGCCCACGAGCACGCCGATCGACGCGGTGACCACGCCCGGCATGTTGAAGATCGGAACGCGGTTCTGCGGCGGCAGGTCGGGGCTGGCATCCATGCGGCCACCATGTCGGGGCGGCAGGCGGGGCCGCAAGCCCCGCCATGCGGGAAACAAGCCCCGCCATGCGGGAAACAAGCTCCGCGATGCGGGAACGGGCCCCGCCGCGCGGGAAAATCCGCCGGCACGGGGCGCGTGCAAACTTGGCGGTGGACAACTCCGTCAATCCGTTAACCTTGATGAAGGGTTAAGGGGGCGCCGCGAGGGTGGTCGGCATAAGCTCTGCGCCGAGCCTGGCACAGACCTCGGGAGCGGCCCAGAACCGTCCCGAAAGCGCCCGATCCGAGAAGGTCCGTCGCCGGACCGTGCCATTGTGGGACTCCCATGAAGCATCCGACCAGCCGCCTGCTCCACGCCTACTGGGACCGGTTGCGGAATGGCCGCGCCGCGCCGGAACGCAGCGAGATCGAGCCCGGCGAGATCCGGAACCTGCTCGCCGACAGCCTGATCCTCGAGGTCGACATGGCGCGCGGGGCGGCCTCGGTCCGCCTGGCCGGGACCCATGTCTGCGCCCTGTTCGGGCGTGAGCTGAAGGGACGGGACTTCGCCGGCCTCTGGGGACGGCCCGACGCCGATCCGTGGCTGCTGGTCGAGGCCGTGGCCGTCGACACCGTCGGGGCCGTGGCGGGCCTGCAGGGCCTGACGGAGCGCGACGAGACCATCGACCTCGAGCTCCTGCTGCTGCCCCTGCGCCACCACGGCGAGACGCAGACCCGCATCCTCGGGGCCCTCAGCCCGACCTGCGTGCCGCACTGGCTCGGCCTGCGTCCCCTGACGCGGATGCGCACGACCTCCCTGCGCATCCTCGGCCACGAGACCGCCCCGGCCTCCCGCGATGCCCGGGCCACCCTGCAGAACCTGCCCGAGCCCGCCAACGACAGCGCGCCGCTCCGCCGCGGCCACCTCCTGGTCCATCCCGGCGGCCGCGCCTGACGGGCAAACCTTTCGTAACCAGCGGGTGTTAGCCTGACGGGCAGTGAAGCCTCGAAACGAGTCGCCCTGTCCCCATGATCGAGGTCGCCACCCGTCCGCCCGCGAGGCTGCCCCGTGACGTCCGCATCTCGGACCTGCGCCGGCACCACCGCGTCAAGGTCTCGATGCTGGGGCGCTACATGCTGGCGGACCGGCGGGAATATCCGTGCCAGACCGTCGACATGTCGCCGGGGGGCGTGCGCCTGAACTGCGCCGTCCCGGGCGAGGTCGGCGAGCGGGTGGTACTCTATCTCGAGCATGTCGGCCGGATCGAGGGCACCATCGCGCGCCTGATTCCCGGCGGCTTCGCCGTCCGCCTCAGCGCGACCCCGCGCAAGCGCGACAAGATCGCCTCGCAGCTGACCTGGCTCGCCAACCGCGAGAGCTTGGGCCTGCCGGAGGGCCGCACGCACGAGCGCCTGACGCCCCTGGTCACGGGCGTCGTCTTGCGCCTGGAGAGCGGGCGCGAGGTGCCGGCCCGGATCATCGACATCTCCATGTCGGGCGTGGCGCTGAGCACCACCAGCACTCCGGCCATCGGCATGAGCCTGATGGTCGGGCGCACCCCCGGCCGGGTGGTGCGCCACTTCGAGGGCGGCATCGGCGTGCACTTCATGCTGCCGATCTCCCCCGACCTGTTCCACGAGGGGCTGACGCTCTAGGGGCGCCCGGCCGCCCGGCCGCCTACGGGTCGGTGAGGGGCAGGCTGCGGTCGCCCGGGCTCCAGTGCAGGTCCGGCGTCGTCGCGAACAGGCGTCGGTGGGCCAGCACCGCGTAGGTGTCGGTCATGCCCGCGATGTAGTCGGCGACCCGGCGGGCGACGCGTCCCGGCTCCGCCCCGTCCAGCCCCGCCGACCATTCCGCCGGCATCGCCCCGGGCTCCGCCGTGAACCGGTCGAACAGGTCGGACACGATGGTGTTGGCCTTGGCCCGCACCGCGAGCACGCCGGGATGGCGGTACATCCGGGCGAACAGGAAGGCCTTGATCGCCGCATCCGCCTCCGCGATCGCCGCCGAGAAGGCGACGACCGGGGCCTGCGCCGCCCGGATGTCGGCCACGGTGCGCGGGTTCAGGGCCGCGAGGCGCCGGGTGCTCTCGGTGATGACGTCCTCCACGAAGCGGGTGATGACGCGCCGCGCCAGCTCGTGGATCCTTCGCGAGGGCTCGAGGCTCGGGTACAGGCCCTCGATCTCGTCGAGCAGGCTCCGCAGGAACGGCACCGCGGCGAGGTCGGCGAGGTCGAACAGGCCGGCGCGCAGGCCGTCGTCGAGGTCGTGGCTGTCGTAGGCGATGTCGTCGGCCAGCGCCGCGGCCTGCGCCTCGGGCCCGGCGAAGCGGTTCAGTTCCAGGTCGTTGAGGGCGTTGTATTCGAGGATCGCGGCCGGGATGCCGCGGCCCGTCCAGCGCCGGGTGGGGCGCCCGTCCGGCTCCAGCAGCGGGCCGTTGTGCTTGACGAGGCCCTCCAGGGTCTCCCAGGCGAGGTTGAGGCCGTCGAAGCCGGCATAGCGCCGCTCCAGCCGGGTGACGATGCGCAGGGCCTGGGCGTTGTGGTCGAAACCGCCCTGGTCCGCCAGGCAGGCATCGAGGGTGTCCTCTCCCGTGTGCCCGAAGCAGGTGTGGCCGAGGTCGTGGCTCAGCGCCAGGGCCTCGGCGAGGTCCTCGTCGAGGCCCAGCGCCCGGGCGAGGGCCCGGGCGATCTGGCTCACCTCCAGGGTGTGGGTCAGCCGCGTCCGGTAATGGTCGCCCTCGTGATGGACGAAGACCTGGGTCTTGTGCTTGAGGCGCCGGAAGGCGGAGGAATGGATGATGCGGTCGCGGTCCCGCTGGAAGTCGCTGCGCGTGGGCGAGATCGCCTCCGGGATCAGGCGCCCGCGGGTGGCCGCCGGATCGGTGGCGTAGGGCGCCCGCCAGCGCTCGCCGCGCCGCCGCGCCGCGCCGGGGCCTGTCTCGTCCGCCTGCATCACGTGTCGCCGCCCCACATTCATCGACCGATCCTGGTCCGCCCGCCTCGGCCCGGTCCCCCGACGCGTTGCAGCATTAGGGTCCCAGGCATATCTTGTGTTCCCTAGCAGTTGTTCCAACGCCGCCACGGTCCACGATCGGCCGGGACGGCCGGCGGATCTCGAGAGCACCCCGCGAGAATACCCCGATGGCCGACATCACCCTGACGCCCCGCGCCGCCAAGCGCATCAACGAGATCATGGGCGCCGAGCCGCCCGGCGCCTCCCTGCGGATCAGCGTGAACGGCGGCGGCTGCTCGGGCTTCTCCTACGCCTTCGACATCGAGCAGGCGCGGGCCGCCGACGACGTCGCGATCGAGCGCGACGGCGCCACCGTCCTGGTCGACCCGATGTCGCTGGAATACATGAGCGGTTCGACCATCGATTTCGTGAACGACCTGATCGGGCAATCCTTCAAGATCGAGAACCCCCAGGCCACCGCCTCCTGTGGCTGCGGAACCTCGTTCTCGCTGTGAATGCGGCGCGGCCCCCGCGGGGGCCCGCCCCCGCGATTGCCTCCCGCGTGAAACTGCGGCACGGATGGGCCCTCTCCCCGACGCCTCCGGGCCTTTCCCCTGAAAGCGCCTCTTCGCCAGCGATCCGGATAAGCCCATGACCTGCTCGAAAGGCCGCCCCCTCCTCGCGTGGGCGACCGGTGCCTCGGCCTGCGTCCTCGTCCTCCTCGGCGCGGGGAGCGCCGTGCAGCCCGGCGCGGCGCGGGCCCAGGAGGCCGCCTCGGCGGTCCAGGACGTCACCCTGCAGGACGTCACCCTGACCTTCGGCGACACGGTGCTGAAGGCCCCGCGCCTCACCGCCAGCGGCACCCGCCTCTCGAAGGACGAACTCACCGCCCTGCTCAAGCCCGGCCCCGGCGAATCCTGGGCCGCCCGCCTCGTGCGCCTCGACGCCGCGAGCCTGGCGATGCCCGAATTGCGGGTGGAGCGTACCGGCACCGCCGGGGCGACGCCGGTGGTCACCTATCGCGACGTGGTGGCCCGCGACGTCCGCGCCGGGCGCGCCGCCGAGCTCACCGCCGCCGGGGCCTCGATCCTCCTGGAGGGCGGCCCCCAGAAGGGCACCGGCACCTACGGCCGGATGCGGGCGACCGATCTCGACCTGACCGTCCTCGCCCGCCTCTACGGCGAGCCGGGCGACGGCAAGAGCGCCCTGCAGCGGATCTACGCCACCTTCGCGGTCGACGACGTCGCCTACGTGGATGCCCGGGGCACCGCCGTGAAGATCGCCCGGATCGAGGGGCGCGACCTCAGCGGCCGCCAGATCCCGGCGACCTGGACGGGGGCGCTCCAGGCCTTCACGGCCGTCGACTACGAGCGGCTCGCGCCGCCCGAGCGCGCGCGGCTGATGAGCCTCGGGGCCGACCTCGCCGAAGCGGTCTCCGTCGGTTCCCTGGAGGCCACCGGCCTCAGCATCCAGGAGGCCAAGCCCCGGGACGCCTTCAGCCTCGGCATCGCCCGCCTCGGGCTGACCGGCGCCGGCCTCCTCCTGGAGGATATCCGCTTCGCGGGCATCGACGGGGCCAAGGCGCGCCTCGCCCGGCTCTCCCTCGACGGCTTCTCCCTCGGCCCGACGGTCGCGGCCCTGCGCAAGCTCGCCACCCTGACCACGCCGCCCTCGGACGGCGAGCTGCGCCTGCTGACGCCGGCCCTCGGCACCCTGGCCCTGAAGGATCTCAGCCTTGACCTGCCGCCCGAGGCGAAGGCGCCCCGCGACCCTGCCGACAGGGCCTTGGCCGATAAGGCCTTGGCCGACCGGGCGCCGCCCGCCCCGACCCATGTGGGCCTGCGCGACGGCTCGATGAACTTCGCGCCCCCGCGGGACGGGGTGCCGACGGCCGGGCGCCTGAGCCTGTCGGGCCTCACCCTGCCGGCCTCCGCGGTGGCGGGGGTGCCGGGCCTCGGCTCCCTCGGCCTCTACGGCTACAGCGACCTCGACCTCGCCCTGGTGGCCGACACCTCCTGGGACGAGGCCGCCCGCGAGCTCAAGCTCGGCGAGGTCTCGGTCTCCGGCAAGGACATGGGCAGCCTGCGCCTCAACGGCATGATCGGCGGCATCGGCCCGGAGGTCTTCAACCCGGACATGGCGGTGTCGAGCTTCGCCATGCTGTCGGCCACCGCCAAGGCCCTCGACCTGACCATCGAGAACACCGGCCTGTTCGACCGCTTCATCGCCGCGCAGTCGAAGGTGCTCAGCCTGAAGCCCGAGGAGCTGAAGCAGGAATACGTCACTGCGAGCGTGTTCGGCGTGCCCGCGATCCTCGGCAACTCGGCGGGCGCCAAGGCGATCGGCGCCGCGATGGGCCAGTTCGTGACCAAGCCCGGCACCCTCTCGGTCAGCTTGCGGCCGAAGAACGCCGCCGGCATCGGCATGCTGGAGTTCAGCGCCGCCTCGACCCCGGCCGCCCTGTTCGATCGCCTCGAGGTCAACGCCAAGGCAAACTGAGACAGACGACGGAGGGTCGAGCCGGCCTGACCGATCACGCCGCCCGGCGGGCCGGCGCGGCCGCCGCCACGCAGGCCCGCGCCAGGGCGTCGGTGGCGTCGAGCAGGACCGCGCTCGCCGGACCGGCCGGATCGGCCAGGGCGAGGGGGATCTCGGTGCAGGCCATCACCACCTGCCGGCACCCCTCCGCCACCAGCCCCGCGGCCGCGGCCTCCAGCAGGGGCCGGGCCTGCGCCCCCTGCCCCGCCTTGACGAGGCGGACCGCCCGCATCACCGCCGCCTGGTCCGCGGGCACGCGGCAGGTGAAGCCGTGGCGGCCGAGGTGCCGGGGATAGAGCCCGGACCGGAGGGTGCCGTCGGTGGCGAGCAGCCCCACCGGGCCGCCCGCGAGGCCCCGGCGGGCGAGCCCCGCCGCCACCGCATCGACGATGTGCAGGATCGGGACGGGGGTCAGCGCCTGGAGCGCGCCGTGCCAGTGATGGGCGGTGTTGCAGGGGATCGCGAGGCGGGTGGCGCCGGCGGCCTCGAGGCGGCGCAGGGCCAGGGTCATCGCCGGCAGCGGGTCGGGCCCCTCCCCCAGGATGGCCCGGGTCCGGTCGGGAATGTCGGCGGCCTGGGCCACCATCACGGCGAGATGGTCCTGGTCGCGGGCGGCCGGCGTCGCCTCCACGAGCTTCCGCAGGAAATCCACCGTCGCCATCGGCCCCATGCCGCCCAGGACGCCCAGCAATGGCACGCCCGGCCCTTCGCTCCCCGCCATCGTCCCGATCCCCGTCGCGCGTCCCGCGGACGGGATGCGCGAAGACCGGCGCGGGGGCCAATGCCGTGTCGGAACGGCCCATGCGGGTTCGGACTAACCCGCCCCGAACGTCACGCGGGTTCGGACGAACCTGTCCCGAGCGTCAGGCGGGTTCGGACGCCGCCGCCCAGATCGCCGCCACGGCGGCGCGTGCCCGGGGGCCGTGGGCCGGGGCGCCGTTGCGGTAGAGGCGGATCTCCAGGGGCACCGCCGGCCCGGCGGCGACGAGGCGGCCCTCGGCGAGTTCCCGGATGACGAGGCTGCGCGGCACGAAGGCGAGGCCGTGTCCCTCGAGGGCCATGCATTTCAGGGCCTCGGCCATGGGGTTGGCGTGGACCACCGGCCCCGGCGGCAGGCCGAGCTCGGCCTGCGCGAGCGCGCTGACGCGGCCGAGGAAGGAATCCCGTCCGTAGTCGAGGCGCGGCACCGGCCGGCCCTCCGCCCCGGCGGCGAGGTCCGGGCTCCGCACCGGAACAAGCGCGTCGGCGCCGACGACCCGGTGGGGGTAGAGCGCCGGGTCGAGGGGGATCGGCACGCCCGGATGGTGGAAGGTCAGGAGGAAGTCCGCGCCGCCCTCCACCAGGGCCTGGAGGCAGTCGTGGAAGTCGTCCGGCAGGAGCCGCGTCGCCACCGGTCCGGTGCGCGCGGCGAGGGTCCGGAACCAGGCGGGAAAGAACGTCAGGGCCAGGGTGTGCAGCCCGGCGATCCGCACCAGGGGCTCGGGGGAGTCGAGGCCGGCGCGCAGGTCCGCCCGGGCGCCGAGGAGCACCCGCACGCTCTCCTCGGCGGTGTCGCGGAAGCGGCGGCCCTCCGGGGTCAGGGTGGTGGGGTAGGTGCTGCGGTCGACCAGGGCCACCCCGAGCCAGAGTTCGAGGGCCCGGATGCGCCGGCTGAAGGCCGACTGGGTGACGTGGCGGGCTTCCGCCGAGCGGGAGAAGCTGCGGGTCTGGGCGAGGCTGAGGAAATCCTCCAGCCACTTCAGCTCCACGACGGCCGCCCGACCGGGCCTCCGCCGCGGCGCGTCGCGCCCGAAAGACTCGCGCCGGACGGACTCACGCCAGGTCGCGCACCACCACCCGGCCGCGCTCGGCCGAGAGGGCGAGGCGGCCGCTCTTCAGGGCCAGGGCCTTCTCGCCGAACAGCGCCCGGCGCCAGCCGTGCAGCACGGCCACGTCGGCCGCGTCGTCCTCCGCGATGGCCTCGAGGTCGTCCACCGTGGCGATGATCTTCGGGGCGACGCCCTCGGTCTCGCATACGGCCTTCAGCAGGACCTTGAGCAGCTCGACCAGCGCCCCGTTGCCGCCCCGGCTGCGGGTGCGCTCGGGCGGGGCGATGTCCGAGAGGTCGCGTGCGAAGCCCCGCTCCACCGCCGCCAGGATGTCGGTGCCGGTGCGCGAACGCTCGAAGCCGGCGGGAATGGATCGCAGGCGCCCCAGCGCCTCGACGCTGCGGGGCGCCGAGGTCGCCACGTCGATCACCGCCTCGTCCTTGAGGATGCGCCCGCGCGGCACGTTGCGGCTCTGGGCCTCGCGCTCGCGCCAGGCGGCGACCTCCATCAGCACGGCGATCTCGCGGGGCTTGCGCATCCGCCCCGACAGGCGGCGCCAGGCGGAGGCCGGATCGGCCCGGTAGGTCTCCGGCGAGGTAAGCACGCTCATCTCCTCGTCGAGCCACTCGCCGCGATCGGTGGACAGGAGCTGGCCCGCCAGCACCTCGTAGACCTTCACCAGGTGCGTCACGTCGGAGAGGGCGTAGCTGAGCTGGGCGTCCGAGAGCGGCCGGCGCGACCAGTCGGTGAAGCGCGAGGACTTGTCGATCTTGGCCTTGGCCACGTCGTTGACCAGCTGCTCGTAGGAGACCGAGTCGCCGTAGCCGCAGACCATGGCGGCGACCTGGGTGTCGAAGAACGGCTGCGGCAGCAGGCCCCCGAGGAGCCAGATGATCTCCAGGTCCTGGCGGGCGGAGTGGAACACCTTCACCACGCCCTCGTCGGCCATCAGGGCGAAGAACGGCGCCAGGTCGATGTCGGGGGAGAGGGGGTCGACGAGCACGCCCGTGCCGTCGGGCGCCGCCATCTGGATGAGGCAGAGCTTCGGATAGTAGGTCGTCTCGCGCATGAACTCCGTGTCGACGGTCACGAAGGGATGGGCGGACAGGCGGGTGCAGGCCTCGGCCAGGTCCGCAGTGGTGGCGATCAGATCCATGAATCGGCTATACCGAAGGTTCTCGCCCCAGGCGAGGGACGCCGGACCCGGTCACCAGAATTCGAAGCCGCGAATACCCCTAGGCGGCGACCTCGCGCGGCCCGGCGCGCGTCTTCACCGGGCGGCGCCGGGCCGCCAGCGCCCGGATCTGGGCCGCGCGCTCCCGGCGCTGTGCCTCGGCCCGGGCCAGGAGCCAGTCGAGAATGCCGGCCTCGAGCCGCGTGGTGCTCGCCGGATCGATGAGCCGGCGGATGCGGTCGGCGCGAAATCCCCGGTAGCCGCCCCGCCCCCGGTCGATGCCGCCCAAGAGCGTCCGGCCCGGCCCGAGCTTCAGCTCGCGCGCCTCGACCCGCCGGGTGCTCCAAGCCCCGCGCGAATCCTCGTAGACGATCTCGAAGGTGCCCTCGAGGGGCAGGACGCGCCACCGGCCCTCCTGCCGCTCGCCCGTCGCGGGTGCGGCGGTCGCGGCCTCGCGAGTCGCTCCCGCCTGACGCAGAATGTCGAAAAAAGCGTTTGAATTCATAGGCCTGATATGGGAATCGCCGGGCGATTCCGGAAGGGTTCCGGGCCTGGATCCGCCGGGTTTCGGCGGCCTTCGGGCCTCACCCGCGCATCGCCGTCGCCTTGACTTCACCTCCCCCGCGTGAATGGTGCGCCGCTCAATCCCCAAAGCCCGTGATCCGTCAGCCCGTTATGCAGCAGCCCGTCATGCACCGTTACCGGACCCATACCTGCGGGGCGCTCCGGCCGTCCGACGTCGGCGAGAGCGTCCGCCTCTCCGGCTGGTGCCACCGCATCCGCGACCATGGCGGCGTGCTGTTCATCGACCTGCGCGACCATTACGGCCTGACCCAGTGCGTGGTGGATTCGGATTCGAAGGCCTTCCAGGCCGCCAACGCGGCGCGCTCGGAATGGGTCATCCGCATCGACGGCCGGGTCCGCACCCGCCCCGCCGGCACCGAGAACCCGGACCTGCCCACCGGCACGCTGGAGGTCTACATCGACGACCTCGAGGTGCTCGGCCCCGCGGGCGAATTGCCGATGCCGGTCTTCGGCGACCTCGACTACCCGGAGGAGACGCGGCTCAAGTACCGCTTCCTCGACCTGCGGCGCGAGAAGCTGCACGCCAACATCATGAAGCGCGGGGCGATCATCGACAGCCTGCGCCGGCGCATGCGCGAGGGCGGCTTCTTCGAGTTCCAGACGCCGATCCTCACCGCCTCCTCGCCGGAGGGCGCGCGCGACTACCTCGTCCCGTCCCGCGTCCACCCGGGCAAGTTCTACGCGCTGCCGCAGGCCCCGCAGCAGTTCAAGCAGCTGACGATGATCGCGGGCTTCGACCGCTACTTCCAGATCGCGCCCTGCTTCCGCGACGAGGATGCCCGCGCCGACCGCTCGCCGGGCGAGTTCTACCAGCTCGACATCGAGATGAGCTTCGTCACGCAGGAGGACGTGTTCCAGGCGGTGGAGCCGGTGCTGCGCTCGGTCTTCGAGGAATTCGCCGAGGGCAAGCGCGTCACCGGTACCTTCCCGCGCATCCCCTATGCCGAGGCGATGCTGAAATACGGCGTCGACAAGCCGGACCTGCGCAACCCGCTGATCATCGCCGACGTGACGGCCGCGTTCGCCCGCGAGGACGTGGCGTTCAAGGCCTTCAAGGGCGTGATCGCCTCCGGCGGCGTGGTCCGGGCCATCCCGGCCACGGGGGCGGCGACCCAGCCGCGCTCGTTCTTCGACAAGCTCAACGACTTCGCCCGCGCCGAGGGCGCGCCGGGCCTCGGCTACATCATCTTCGAGGACGACAACGGCACGCTCACCGGCAAGGGCCCGATCGCCAAGTTCATCCCCGCCGAAGTCCAGGCCCTGATCGCGGAGAAGACCGGGACCAAGGCCGGGGACGCGGTGTTCTTCTCGGCCGGCACCGAGGCCAAGGCGGCGGCGCTCGCCGGCAAGGCCCGCATCCGCATCGGCGACGAGCTCGGCCTGTCCGACAAGGACCAGTACGCGTTCTGCTGGATCACCGACTTCCCGATGTACGAGTGGAACGAGGACGAGAAGCGGATCGACTTCTCGCACAACCCGTTCTCGATGCCGAACTTCGACCGGGAGGCGTTCCTGGCCCTCGACCCGGCGGATGCCGAGACGATCCTGAACATCAAGGCGTTCCAGTACGACATCGTCTGCAACGGCACCGAGCTGTCCTCGGGCGCGATCCGCAACCATCGCCCCGACGTGATGGAGAAGGCCTTCGGCATCGCCGGCTACGGCGTCGAGGTGCTGGAGGAGAAGTTCGGCGGCATGCTCAACGCCCTGAAGCTCGGCGCCCCCCCGCACGGCGGCATCGCGCCGGGCATCGACCGCATCGTCATGCTGCTCTGCGGCGAACAGAACCTGCGCGAGGTCGTGCTGTTCCCCATGAACCAGCGCGCCGAGGACCTGATGATGGGCGCCCCGGCCGAGGCCACGCCGAAGCAGCTGCGCGAGCTCCACATCCGCCTCAACCTGCCCGAGAAGGGCGCCTGAGGAGGCCGTCCTCGGGCCGTCCCCGCAGGGGGAGCGGCCCGAGACCGTGGGCTCACGGGACGTCGCGCGCATGACCGTCCTCCGGCCCGCCGAGGCCCTGGCCCGCGCCGTCGCGATTCTCGCGGCGCAGGGCTTCGCGGTGGTGGCGCGCAACACCCGGGGCGACAGCGTCTATCTCAAGCCCGCGGCCTGTGCCTTCGCCCTACGGGTCTCGAACCACGCCCGCACACCGAAGCAGCGCAAGAACCACCCCGACGCCATCACCAGCCTCGTCCTGCGCGACCCGACCTCCGAGGCGGCTCTGGCGGAGGCGGTCGCCGTGGCGGTGCGGAATTTCAACGGCGAGCGGGCGAAGCGGGAGCGGGCGGGTCCGGCCTGATCGGGACGCCCGAGGCGCGATTCCCGACTTCCCCAAGCGCGAAAGAGTGCAACTTGAGGATGTATAGTCCCTGCAGCGGCGAGATCGGACGAGCGGACCGCTGACGGTGCGATACGACGACCTGATTCAGATCGGATCTGACTGTCTCCGGCTTCGTCCGGTTCGCCACGTGGCCCTGCGCGTCCTGATCGACCGCGGTTCCCACGAGGACTTCCGTACCCCGCACGGGAGGATGGTGCGGACCTTCCTGCCGGGGGCCGATCTTCTGACGAGCCTCCTGGATGCGGCGGGGGCGCTCTGCGAAACCCTGGAGCCGGAGCTTCGCGAAGACCGGTCCCCCGACATTGACGGGTTCCGGCGCCGCCGCCGGATGGTCCTGAGCGTCGCCGAACCGCTGCGCGCCGGCGACCGGGCCGCGCTTGCGAAAATCCTGCACGGCTGGGAGGCGGACAACAGCCGCGGCACCAGGATCGCGCCCTACGGGGCGCCGACGCCGTTCCCCCTGGAGGCGGCGTCGGCCTGAGCCTCAGGCTTCGGCCGGCGCGTCATCGCGAAAGTAGGGCTCCACGGGGCCCTTGAGCTTCACCGTCATCGGGTTGCCGGCCCGGTCCAGGGTCTTGCCGGCCGAGAGGCGGACCCAGCCTTCGCTGACGCAGTATTCCTCGACATTGGTCTTCTCGACGCCCTTGAAGCGGATGCCGATGCCGCGCTCGAGCATCTTCTCGTCGTAGTACGGGCTGTTGGGATTCACAGCGAGGCGGTCGGGGGGCGTGTCGGACATCGTCGCGGGCCTTGGATCGTTTCACGTCGTGCGGTGGGGACGGCGAGCGCTAGCGGGTACGGGATTCGGCGCGAGGCCGCAACGCCGGGCCGTCCGGAGCGCGCGTCGCGGGGGCGGCCAGGAACGCAATCCCCGTCGCGATGGAACAAAATCCGCCGATCGTCAGCGTCGGGCCGCGGTCCGGACGCGACAGGAATGCCCCGCCGTAGGAGTTTGTGCCGAAGGGAAAACCGGCCCGAAGGGCGGGCGGGCACGGTCGATTCGGGGTCTCCGCGCGCGGGTTGCGCCCATCCGGCAGCCGGTGCAACAGGAGCCCCCAGCGAAGATCCCGCCGATGATGGGAGACGCGCTCCGACGCCGGGGCAGCGCGCAATCCTCAGGAGGACGACCATGGGCGACAATATGTCCGACGATCTCAAGTCGGGAGCGCTCGTCTATCACCGACTGCCGCGGCCCGGGAAACTGGAGATCCAGGCGACCAAGCCGCTGGGCAACCAGCGCGACCTGGCGCTGGCCTACTCGCCCGGCGTCGCCGCCGCCTGCATGGCGATCCACGAGGATCCGCAGGAGGCCGCCACCCTTACCATCCGGCAGAACCTCGTCGCGGTGCTCACCAACGGCACGGCCGTGCTCGGCCTCGGCGACATCGGGCCGCTCGCCTCGAAGCCCGTGATGGAGGGCAAGGCCGTCCTGTTCAAGAAGTTCGCCGGCATCGACGTGTTCGACATCGAGGTCGCCCAGCACGACGTGGCCAAGCTCGTCGACGTGGTCTGCGCCCTGGAGCCGACCTTCGGCGGCATCAACCTCGAGGACATCAAGGCGCCGGAGTGCTTCGAGGTCGAGGAGCAGTGCCGGGCCCGGATGAACATCCCGGTCTTCCACGACGACCAGCACGGCACCGCGATCATCGTGGCGGCCGCCGTCCTCAACGGCCTGGAGCTCGCCGGCAAGCAGCTCTCCGACGTCCGCATCGTCACCTCGGGCGCGGGTGCGGCGGCGCTCGCCTGCCTCAACCTGCTGGTGTCGCTGGGCGCCCGCGTCGAGAACATCACCGTCACCGACATCAAGGGCGTGGTCTACAAGGGCCGGCCCGAGCTGATGGACCGCTGGAAGGACGTCTACGCCCAGGAGACGCAGGCCCGGACCCTGGCCGAGGTGATCCCCGGCGCCGACGTGTTCATCGGCCTCTCGGCCGGCGGCGTCCTGAAGCCCGAATACCTGGAAACGATGGCCGACAAGCCGCTGATCATGGCGCTGGCCAACCCCTACCCCGAGATCATGCCGGACCTGGCGCAGGAGAAGCGCCCCGACGCGATGATCTGCACCGGGCGCTCGGACTTCCCCAACCAGGTCAACAACGTCCTGTGCTTCCCCTACATCTTCCGGGGCGCCCTCGACGTCGGCGCCACCTCGATCAACGAGGAGATGAAGCAGGCCGCCGTGAAGGCGATCGCCGCGCTCGCCCGCGAGACGCCCTCCGACGTGGTCGCCCGCGCCTATGGCGGCGAGGCCCGGCCCTTCGGCCCGCGCTCGCTGATCCCGAGCCCGTTCGACCCCCGCCTGATCCTGCGCATCGCCCCGGCCGTGGCCCAGGCCGCGATGGATTCGGGCGTCGCCGGGCGGCCGCTCGAGAACATCCAGGCCTATACCGACAGCCTCGACCGCTTCGTCCACCGCTCGGGCTTCATCATGAAGCCGATCTTCTCCAAGGCGAAGGAGAACCCCAAGCGGGTCATCTACACCGAGGGCGAGGACGAGCGCGTGCTGCGCGCCGCCCAGGCGATCTGCGAGGACAAGGTCGCGCGGCCGATCCTCGTCGGCCGGCCCCGGGTGATCGAGACCCGGATCAAGCGCTTCGGCCTCTCCCTGAAGCAGGGCGTCGATTTCGACCTGATCGATCCCGAGGACGATCCGCGCTACCGCGACTACGTCGCCACCTACCTGGAGGCCGCCGGCCGGCGCGGCATCACGCCCGACGCCGCCCGCACCCTGGTGCGCACCAACAACACGGTGATCGGCGCCATCGCGGTGCGCCGCGGCGAGGCGGACGCGCTGATCTGCGGCCTCGAGGGCCGCTTCGAGACCCGCCTGCGGGTGATCCGCGACGTGATCGGCCTCGCGCCCGGCGTGCTCGATTTCGCCGCCATGAGCCTGATCGTCACCAAGGAGGGCGCCTACTTCCTCGCCGACACCCATGTGCGGCCGGATCCCAGCGCGGAGGAGATCGCCGACGTCGCCGTGGCCTGCGCCGAGCATGTCAGCCGCTTCGGCCTGACCCCGAAGATCGCGCTCCTCAGCCACTCGGATTTCGGCCAGTCGGATTCGCGTTCGGCGGTGAAGATGCGCACCGCCCTGGGCCTGATCCGCGAGCGCCGCTCCGACCTCGAGGTCGACGGGGAGATGCAGGCCGATTCCGCCCTGTCGGAGCTGATTCGCGACCGGGTGATGCCGGCCTCGCGCCTGAAGGGCGCGGCCAACGTGCTGATCCTGCCGAACCTGGATGCGGCCAACATCGCCTTCCAGTTCGCCAAGGTGCTGGCCGACGCCCTGCCCGTCGGGCCCCTGCTCATCGGCCCGGCCAAGCCCGCCCACATCCTGTCGCCCTCGGTGACCGCCCGCGGCATCGTCAACGTCACGGCCGCCGCCGTGGTCGAGGCGCAGGCGGCCGAGGTCGGCGCCAGCCCGGTGCTGGCCGAACCCGGCGTCGGGCCGACCTCCGCCTGAGGGCGGCGACGGCGTCCGGCAAGGGCGAGACCCGCGCGCCGGACGCAGGGGCGGCGGCCGGTCCGCCGCCTCGCCCTGGCAGGCCAAATGCGCTAGCCCTTCGCACGAGGGAGCGTGCGACGGCCGGGCGCGAATCCGGCGCGCCGTCGCGGGCACGGGAGACACGGGATGCAACTCGGCATGATCGGCCTCGGCCGGATGGGCGGCAACATCGTCCGCCGGCTCCTGCGGGACGGGCACCAGGCGGTGGTCTTCGACCAGAACCCGGAGGCGGTCGCCGCCCTGGTGGCGGAGGGCGCCACGGGGGCGGACAGCCTCGAGGACTTCGTCGCCAGGCTCTCCGTGCCCCGGGCCGCCTGGGTGATGCTCCCGGCGGGCGCCATCACCGAGGCCACGGTGACGAGTCTCGGGGGCCTGATGGCCCCGGACGACGTCATCATCGACGGCGGCAATTCCTTCTACAAGGACGACATCCGCCGCGCCGCCACGCTGAAGGGCGCTGGCATCCACTACGTCGACGTCGGCACCTCCGGCGGCGTCTGGGGCCTAGAGCGCGGCTACTGCATGATGATCGGCGGCGACACGGCCGCCCTGGAGCGCCTCGACCCGATCTTCCGGACCCTGGCGCCCGGCCTCGGCACCATCCCGAAGACCCCGGGGCGCGAGGGCCGCGATCCCCGCGCGGAGGCCGGCTACATCCATGCGGGTCCGAGCGGGGCCGGCCACTTCGTCAAGATGGTCCACAACGGCATCGAGTACGGCCTGATGCAGGCCTATGCCGAGGGCTTCGACATCCTCCGGCACGCCGATTCCGAGGACCTGCCCGAGGCCCAGCGCTTCCGGCTGAACATTGGCGACATCGCCGAGGTCTGGCGCCGCGGCAGCGTCGTCTCGTCCTGGCTCCTCGACCTCACCGCCGGGGCCCTGGCCCGGGACGAGCACCTGGAGGACTTCTCCGGCTTCGTCGCCGATTCCGGCGAGGGCCGCTGGACCCTGAACGCCGCCATCGAGGAATCCGTGCCGGCCAACGTGCTCTCGGCCGCCCTCTACGCGCGCTTCCGCTCCCGCGAGGAGGCGAGCTACGCCGACAAGCTGCTCTCGGCCATGCGCAAGGGTTTCGGCGGCCACCAGGAGCCGAAATAACCCCGCGGCGGTCGCCCGCGCGTCCGGGGGGCCGCCCCCGGACCCGTCCCGTCCCCATCGAGGTTCCGCGCCGATGATCCCCCTGCCCGAGGCCGCCGAGATCCTGCCCGATGCCGACGCGGTGGCGGAGGCCGCCGCCGCCCGCCTCGTGGCCCTGTGCGGCTCGGCGCCGCGTCCGACCATCGCGGTCTGCCTCTCCGGCGGCTCCACGCCCAAGCGCCTCTACGCCCGGCTGAGCGGCCCGGACTACCGGGCGCAACTGCCCTGGGAGCGCCTGCACTGGTTCTTCGGCGACGACCGGATGGTGCCGTGGACGGATGCGGCGAGCAATGTCCGCATGGCGCGCGAGGCCTTCGGCGACGCGCCGATCCCGGAGGGCCACCTGCACGGGATGGACACGGGCGGAACCCCGGAGTCCGGGGCGCGCGCCTATGCCGAGACCCTGCGGGCGTTCTACGGCGCCGCCGTCCTCGATCCCGCCCGGCCCCTGTTCGACCTCGTCCTCCTCGGCCTCGGCGAGGACGGGCACACGGCCTCGCTGTTTCCGGCCAAGCCGGCCCTTGCCGAGCGGCAGGCCTGGACGGCGCCGGTGCCGGAGGCGGGGCTCGCCCCCTTCGTGCCGCGCATCACCCTCACCTTTCCGGCCCTCGCCTCGGCCCGGGAGACCCTGGTCCTCGTGACGGGGGCCGGGAAGCAGGAACCCCTGCGCCGACTCGCCCGCGGCGAGGACCTGCCCGTCCGGCACCTGCGCAGTGTTGGCCGCCTGGTCTGGCTGGTCGACCAGGAGGCGGCAGGCGCCTGATCTGCGCGACATCAGAGATGCGTCGGTCCCGGCCGACGCTTCACTGACAAAAGATGTTGATTTGTCGGTATCGGTAGGCGAACACTTTCGAATTGCCGGACTGGCCCGGTTTCGCAACGCTGTGTCATGAGCGGGGAGTCTTGGGCGTGGAGTCTTCCGCAGGCCTGTCCCGCCGCCCCGCCCGTCCCCGGCGGTGGCGCCGCACCGCCCGGCACCGCATCGGACCGCTGCGCTCGATCTCCGAGGCCGCGCCGCATCCGATCCTGCGCGGCATGCGCTCCGGCGCCATCGCGGGCCTCGCCCTGGTGGCCGGCCTCGGCCTGCCCATCCTGCTGGTTCTCACCGTGAAGGCGCCCTCCCCGGCCCTGGACGAGGCGCCCGCCGCCGCCCGGGTCTGGGCCGCCGAGCCGGTCGCCCGGGCCGTGGCCGAGCCCGCGCCCCCTCTCGCGCCCGCCAGGCGGCCGGCCGCGACGGCGGGAGCCGGGGTCGACGCCGGGTCGAGCCGCGACGCGCGCGGCCCGGGCCCCGCCGCCCCGCCGCCGACCTCGGGGCGCGGGGACGGGGCGCGCTCGGCCCTCAGCCTCGACCGGATCCCGGTGCTCGACGACCCGAGCGGGGCCCTCACGATCGAGGATCCGACGGCGCCGGAAGCCAGGCCGGTGCGGCCGGCCCGCGCCGCCGCGGCCAAGCCTCCCAGAACGCCCTGACGCCGTCCGCCCAGGCCGGCGCATGACAAGACCCGCCGCGACGGGCGTCGGGCGGGTCGAAACGTCGGGAGCGAGCCTCGCTCAGGCCGCGCGCCGGGCCGTCGACAGGGCGTTGTCGTTGAGCGCGACGAACATGCCGGCGGAGCCCGTGTCGGCGGCTGCCGGTCCGGTGGCCTCCTCGTCCACCAGCAGGGCCAGCATCGGGCCGATGGCGACGGCGGCCAGGCCGAGAACGATCAGAGAGAGCATCGAAGTATCCCGGTTGCGGTGCGACGGAGGATTGTCGCACCGCACAACGGGATTTGGTATGCCACATACCGCAAGGCGGTCATGCAACCGGGGCCGGCCTCGACGGCCGGCAAGCGACGGTGGGGCCGCGAAGGTCGGAACGATCGCTCGGACGAGGCCGGTCGCTTCCGCGGCCCCGATCCCGCGATCATCGGTGCAGCGGCTCGGGGACGATCGGCGGCAGCGGCAGCAGGTAGTAGCCGCCGACCAGCAGGATGGCCGACAGGACGAGGCCGAGGGAGGAGACGTACAGCACGGCGAACACGTCGCGATTGAAGTCCGCCGTCTGCAGCACGACGATCGCGAAGGGAATGCTCACCAGGGCGAGGAGGACGGAGAGGACCATCGCGGAACCTTTGCTCGGAACCTTTGCTCGAAACCTTGCCCGGAATGTTGCCCGGTGGGGGCCCGCCCGACACCGCTCGGGATCGCCCGGGGGCGGACGGCTTCGAGCCGGGCTCCGGGCCCGGCTCGAGAGGGGGACGTCGCGTCGGGCCGGGCGCGGCGGGACGCCCGGGGATGCCCCGGCCCGGGGGCCGGGGCGCGGGCGGGTCAGGCGTGCGCCAGGGCGCCGGCCGGCTGGGCCACGCCTTGCGCGGCGTGGTGGCGCTTCAGCATCGGCCGCAGCACGGCGATGGCGAGGAAGGCCGCGACGAGGTCCATCACCGCCACGGTGTAGAGCACCGTCGCCCACGTCCCGGTCGCCTGCATCAGCAGGTTGCCCACCGGCACGAACAGCGCGGCGAAGCCCTTGGCGCAATAGAGCACGCCGTAGATCTTGCCGATGTGCTTGGAGCCGAAGGTGTCGGCGGCGGTGGCGCTGAACAGGGAGTAGACCTCGCCCCAGGCCAGGAACACGATGCCCGAGAGGATGACGAAGGCCCACGGGTTGGTGCCGAAGTAGCCCAGCGCGACGATGCCGATCCCCTCCATGGTGAAGGCGATGAACATCGTCTTCTCGCGCCCGATCCGGTCGGAGACGTAGCCGAAGAGCGGACGCGAGATGCCGTTCATGATCCGGTCGAGCATCAGCGCGAAGGGCAGCGCGGCCATGGCGAAGAAGTACAGGTTGACCTGGAATTCCTTGACGCCGAGATCCTGCGCGATGACGCCGAGCTGGGCCACCGCCATCAGGCCGCCCGTGACCGTGCAGGTGAACATCAGCAGCATCACCCAGAACACCGGCGTGCGCAGGGCCTCGCGCAGGGTGTAGTCGCGCCGGGTCTGCAGCACCTTGGTGGAGAAGGTGACCTCGCCCTTGGACGGTGCGCGCAGGCCGATGGCCGCCAGCATGATGATGCCGCCCTGGATCAGCCCGAAGATGAAGAAGGCCTGGGCGTAGCTGCCCTGCGAAATCATGTTGGCGATCGGGATGATCGTCAGGGCCGAGCCCGCGCCGTAGCCGCCCGCCGTCAGGCCGACCGCGAGGCCGCGCTTGTCCGGGAACCACTTCAGGGCGTTGTTGATGCAGGTGGCGTAGACGCAGCCGACGCCGATGCCGCCCGCCACCGAGCCGGCATAGAAGCCGGTGAGCGAGGTGGCGTAGGAGTTGATGACCCAGGCCAGGCCCGTCATCAGGCCGCCGAACATCACCACGCGGCTCGGGCCGTACTTGTCGATGAAGTAGCCCTCGATCGGGGTCAGCCAGGTCTGGACCACGACGAAGATCGTGAACGCGACCTGGATCGCCGCGCGATCCCAGCCGAAGGTCTTCTGGATCTCGGGGACGAAGAGTGTCCAGGCATATTGTATATTGGCAGCGGCGACCATGCAGGCCACGCCGAGAATCAGTTGCAACCATCGATTGACGGATGGTTTCGTTGCGGGGGGCGCGGCAGCAGTCATCGCCATGAGCTCGTTTCCTCGTTCTGCTTGGGACGGGATTCGTTGTGTTGAAGATCCCGATTGGAATGCTCGATTGCGGCCCGCACGCCTGAGGCGAATCCTATGGTTCATTTGTCGGGCAGCACACCTGCATTATTTGGTATGCCACGGATCGGTGCAAGCAGAATAATTCTACGACGGGGCGGGATTTTTCGGGATTAAACGGGCCGCTGGGCGCGTTTATCGCCTCTGACCGAGGTTGTGCGGAATCCGTTCCTGATTAGGACGCGGCTGGCCGCCGGATCATCGCTGGCGGCGGGGCACAATGCTGTCCTGTGCCTGTCGTGACGGCGGCTTTTCCCGGGAAAGCCTTCGGAAGAGGCTGGAGGCCGCGCGGTCCGGCCGCGGATCCCTAGCGGGGCAGGCGCAGGAGCCGCGGCCGCCAGATGCCTAGGACGACGTTCGCCGTGGCCACCGCCAGCAACACCCAGAGCGTCCCGCGCTCCGGCCCGAGGCTGGCCGCCAGGGTGGCGGGATCGACCCGTCCCGCCAGCGCCAGGGCGCTCTGCTCCGCCTCCTGGCGCATCGGCCCCTGCACGTAGACGAGCACGCCCTCGAACATCAGCACCCCGGTGGCGAGCTTCAGCCAGGCCCAGCCCGCGTTGAGGAAGCCGCGGTTCAGGGTCATGGCCAGCAGCCCGGAGACCAGGGTCAGCGCCAGGCTCGGCAGGACGATCCAGGTGGCGACCGCCCCCATGGCGGCCCGTGCCGCGGCGTAGCCGTCGAGGGCGCTCGGCGGCGGCGCCGCGCCGAGCATGACGACGAGGGCCGCCATCGCGCCCAGAAGGCCGGTCGACCCCATCGTGTGGAGGAACTTCATCAGGCGTCGCGTCACGCGTCCGGCCCCCGGCTCAGGATCGACCGATCCTAGCCCGGACGGACGGCGCGGCGGTAGCCGGCGCGCGCCTACTACCCAATCCGGCGGATCCCTTCGGGATGGCGGATGTGGGCTTCGCGCACGCGCCGCGCCGGCTTGCCGATCCGGGCACCGCTTCGATCGAGCGGAGCCCGGATCAGCCGTCCCGGTCGGGCGCCACGTGGATCCGGGCGCCGGCCTCGGCCAGGCGCCGCAGCTCCTCGCGCGGCTCCGGCGAATCCGTCACCAGGGTCCAGTCGCGCGGAAGCGGCGCCCAGGCGGTCTGCTCGGCTCGGCCGAGCTTGCCCGCATTGGCCAGCACGATCACCTCGCGCGCCTGGCGCATCATGAGGGACTTGAGGGCGACCTGGTCGAGGCTCGCCTCGCACAGGCCGCGCCCGGCCACGACGCCGTCGGCGCTGACGATCGCCCGGTCCGCCGTCATCAGGCGCAGGGCCTCGATGGCGAGGGGGCCGACGGTGCTCATGCTGGTGGCCCGGAGCGCCCCCCCGAGGACGACGAGGTCGAGGTCCGGCGCCTCGGCCAGGAAGGGCAGCAGCGCGAGGTTGTTGGTGATGATCCGCAGCCGCCGCTTGGCCAGGAGCTGGCCGAAGGCCGCCACCGTCGAGCCGGCGTCGAGGATCAGCGTGTCCCCGTCCGCCACGAGGTCGAGGGCGGCGCGGGCGATCGCCCGCTTCTCCGCGCCGTTCACGGCGAGCCGCTCGGTCAGGGTGGTCTCGGGCGGGTGGCGCGTCAGGATCGCCCCGCCATAGGTCCGGCGCACGGCCCGGGTGGCGGAGAGGTGCTGGAGGTCGCGGCGGACCGTGGAGGCGGAGACCTTCAGGCGGGCCGCCACGTCGTCGACGTCGATCTCGCCGACGCTCAGCGCCTCCAGCAGCAACGCCCGACGCTCCTGGCTGCGCATCGACATGGGTTCGTGGCTCTCCCGGCTTCGATCCCTCGTCATGGCCGAGGTCGCGGCCGCTGGCCAGGGCGTTTCGCCCGGATCGGCGGCGACGCGACAGGACCCACGCGGTCTCAGGCGGCGATCGATTTCGGCGCGAGGTCGACGGCCTGGCGCAGGGCCTCGATCAGGCTGCGCTCGTCCGCGATCCCCGTGCCGGCGATGTCGAAGGCCGTGCCGTGGTCCACGGAGGTGCGGATCACCGGCAGGCCCACGGTGATGTTCACCCCCGCCTCGAGTCCCAGGACCTTGATCGGGCCGTGGCCCTGATCGTGGTACATGGCCACCACCATGTCGTAGTCGCCGCGCCCGGCGAGGAAGAACAGCGTGTCGGCGGGCAGCGGTCCGCGCACGTCCCAACCCTTCGCCCGGCAGGCCGCGATGGCCGGGGCGATCTTCTCCGCCTCCTCGCCCCGCCCGAACAGGCCGTTCTCGCCCGCATGGGGATTGATGGCGCAGACGCCGATCTTCGGATCGGCGAGGCCCGCCTTCACCAGGACGGCGTGGCCGCGGGCGATGACGCGCTCGACGAGGCCGGGCTCGATCTTCGCGATGGCGTCGATGAGGCCGATATGGGTGGTGACGTGGATCACCCGCAGCTTGGGTGAGACCAGCATCATCGAGACCTCCGGCGTGCCGGTGAGGTGGGCGAGGAGCTCGGTGTGGCCGGGGAACCTGTGGCCGGCGGCGTGGAGCGCCTCCTTGGACAGGGGCGCCGTGCAGATGCCCTGGGCCTGCCCGGCCTGGACCACCGCCACGGCCTTCTCGATGTAGCGGTAGGCCGCCTCGCCGGCGACCGGCGAGACCTGCCCGAACGGCAGGTCGGCGGGCACGACCTTGAGGTCGAGGCACTGCACAGCGCCGCCGTCGAAATCCGCCTCCCCGGCCGCCGACAGGGCATCGACCGTCAGGCCGGAGCCAACGATCCGGCCGGCCTGCCGCAGGCGCTCGGCGTCGCCGATGACCAGGGGCCGGCACGTCGCCTGGACGTCGGCATGCCCCAGAGCCTTCATGATGATCTCCGGCCCGATGCCGGCGGGGTCGCCCATGGTGATCGCGAGCGTGGGGCGGGTCATGAGAAGCGTCCTTCGAGTCGGGCGGCGCGCAGGCGCTCGCGAATGCGGATGAGGGAGTCGGCGTCGCCGAAGGCGCCGGCCTTGGTGGCGACCGGCACGGCGAGGCGCCCCAGGGTCAGGCCGAGGGAGACCCCCGGCTCGATCTCGTCGACGAGGCGGATGCCGTCGACGCCGAAGCGCGCCAGCAGCGCCGCGGCGGTCTCGCCGCCGGTGGCCGCCACGGCACCGATCCGGCAGGCCACCGGGTCGAGGGCTTCGGCGAGGCCCCGGGCCAGGCGCGGTCCGAGGGCCATGTCGGGCTCGCCCGCGGTGGTGATCTCCACCAGGGCGTCGCCCCCGGCCTCGAGGATGGCGGCGACGCGGTCGGCGAAGGCGGCCCGGGCCGGGCCGTCGGCGAGCAGCGTCCCCGGGTCCACGGGCAGGTGGGTGACGCCGTCCCGTCCGGCAAGCCGGCGGGCGGCCGCGCGGCTGGCGGCGGCCAGCGAGCCGACCACGATCAGGCTGCCGAAGCGGCTCGGCGCGTGGGACGGGGGCTGCATCGCCGGTGCCGCCGGGAGGGCGGCGAGCGCATGGGCGAGGCCCGCGCTGCCGATGAAGAATGGGGCCGGCGCCAGGGACAGGCCCGCCGCTGCGATCCGGTCGAGGTCGGCCTCGGTCTCGGCATCGCAGACCGCGACGGCCGGCCCCGTCGCGGCGATTCGGGCCAGCTCCGCGGCCAAGTCGGCGACCAAGTCGGCGACCAAGTCGCCGCCGCGGCCGGTCCCGCGCACGGTAGCGAGCGACACCGTCTCGCTGCGGATCCCCGCGCCGGCGAGGATGGCCCGGAGGTCGGCGCTCGCGTAGGTGTGGTCGCGCCGCCAGACCTCCGCCGCCTCCAGGGGGCGGCCGTCGACCCGGACCCGGCCCTCCAGGGTGGTCCGGCCGGTGGCCGGGAAGGCCGGGGCGCAGATCCCGAAGGCGGACCCGGTCCGGGCCGCCAGGACCGCCAGGGTGGCGGCGGTCTCGGCGGCGGGCTGGCCCCGGAGGGTCGAATCGATCTTCTTGAACAGGACCCGGTCCGGCGCGAACCAGCGCGCCAGCAGGGCGGCGTGCCGCGCCGCCGCCGCGTCCCCGGACAGGCCGCGGCTGTCGGCGTCGTAGGCCAGCACCGCGAGGTCCCGGTCGGCGATGCCCGCGGCCTCCCCCCAGGTCACCGCCGCGTCGAGGCCGCGCCGCCCGAAGGCGATGGCGCAGTCGGCCGCCCCCGTCAGGTCGTCGGCGAGGATGAGCCAGCGGCGGGCCGAATCGGCGGCGGTCATGTCAGCGGCCGGCGACGGGCTGCGCGGGGGCCGCGACCTCCGGGCTCCCGGTCTCGGCCTCGGCCTCGCCGCCGCCGAAGCGCCGGGACGCCCAGGCGGTGGCGATCGGCACCAGGATCGCCGTCACGACGACGCAGGCCGCCACCAGGATCGTCGCCGGTCCGGCGGCTTCGGCATAGGCCGGGTTGGCCGAGGCGACGATCGCCGGCACGGCGGCGGCGTTGCCCGCCGTCGAGGCCGCCGCGATCCCGGCGACGCCGGTCCCCCCCGTGAGTCGGTCGGCGAAGAACAGCGGGATGCCGGTGACCACCACCACGGCGACGCCCATGGCGAGGCCGAGCAGGCCGGCCTGCCAGACCTTGGTTAGGTCGAGGCCGGCCCCCAGGGCGAAGGCGAAGAACGGGATCATCACGGGGATCGCCCGGCTGAGGAAGGCGCGCATCTCCCGGTCGAGGTTGCCGATGATCATGCCGACGAGGAGCGGCAGGATCGCGCCCACCAGGGTCTGCCAGGGAAAGGCCGAGAGTCCGGCGACGCCGAGGGTCACCATGGTGAGGAACGGCCCGCTCTCCAGGGACATCACCGTGTAGGCTCCGACGTCGCGGGGGCGGCCGTACTGGCCCATCAGGGCCATGTAGAGGCCCCCGTTGGTGTCGTTCATGGCGGCGACCACCGCCAGGGTGGAGAGGCCCGCGAACATGCCGGCCGCGACGGGCGCCTCGCCGAGGACCTGCCCGAAGACCAGCCCCAGCAGGATGGCGATGCCGACCTTCACGACCAGCAGGGTGCCGCCCTTCTTCATGATGTAGGGCGTCGCGCGGAAGTCGATGCTGGCGCCCATGCAGACGTAGAAGACGGCCAGGATCGTCAGGGCGCCGGAGAAGAGCGCGCCCGTGAACGAGCCGAACAGCTTCGGGGTGCCGGGAAAGAAGGTGGCGATCAGGGCGCCGGCCAGGAGCGGCACCACCATCATGCCGCCGGGCACCGCCTCGATGGCCCGCTTGATCGGAATCTGCATGCGCGTCTCCTCCGTGCGCGTTTCGCGCAATTTTTTCGCTTTTGACGATTTTTTTCGTCGCACGCGACCGGAGATCGACCGCAACGATTCGCTCATTCTGCGCATAACGCGCATGAGGTCAACAATTTTGCGTGATACGCGCAATCTTGAGCGTGCCCCCTGGGGGCGCATCCCGTCGAGGCCGAATCGCTTCGCGGCCCGCCATCTGCGCCGTCGGGGGCGCGCCTCAGGACAGCAGGCCGGGGAGCGCCAGGGCGGTGGTGGTGACGCCGATGGCGGCGAGCAGCGCCAGGACGAGGGCGCGGAACCGGCGCTGGTCGATCTGCGCGAACAGCGACAGCCCGGCCAGCACGCTGACGAGGACGATGGGGAGGCCGAGGGCGAGGTCGCCCAGGAGCTCGGGCGGGAACGGGTTGAGCACGGCCAGGATCGCCAGGGACCAGACCTGCAGGACCAGGGTGAAGCTCTGGTAGACCGCCCGCTGCATGCGCGGGTCCCAGCCGCGCACCAGGCTCCAGGCGGTGGGAAGCGCGCCCGACAGCCCGGCGATGCCGCCGAGGATGCCGCCGAGGAAGCCCACGGCGCCGTCGCTCCAGGCATTGCCGAACGACACCCGGAAGTCGCTGCGCAGCAGCGCCACGCCGGCGCTGTAGAGGATCAGGAAGACCCCGATCAGCACCTTGATCAGAGCGGGATTGAGATCGTTCAGGAGGTAGATGCCGATCGGCGCCCCGAGGAGGCCGGGGCCGATCATCGCCAGGGCCGTCGCCCGCGGCGGCAGGGTCCGCAGCCGCATCACCGACAGGGCCTGCGAGAGGATGCTGCAGGTCAGCACCAGGGCCGTCGCCTCGACGGGCGCCCGGATCGACAGCAGGGTGCCGGAGGCCACCAGGGCGAAGGCGAAGCCCGTCAGGCCGGAGATGAGGCCGGCGCAGCTCAGGCACAGGACGATCTGGAGGGTCTCGCTCACGCTGCGTCTCGGTCTGCCGGGAAATCGTCGGGGTGCGTGACGGCCGGACCGCACGACGCGAGTAATTATGTCTTATATAAGATTACCGCGGGATCAAGCTGGTGCCTGCCTGGACGGCGCGCTCCGGAGGCTGAGGCGATACGCTGGAGTTCGTTCCCCCCGCCCGGATCCCCGGTCGAGACAGATTCGCCTCGCGGATTGACGCCAGAAAATCTCATGTCTTATATAAGACTCAGTCGCCGCAAAGAGCCGACGGCTTCACCCAGGAGGATCTCGGAATGAACAGCCACGCCGGATCGGGCGAGGGGCGGACGAAGCCTCACCTTCTCGCCCACAGCCCGCTGGACAACGTCGCCGTCGCGGTCATCGAGGGCCTGCGTGCCGACACCGATGCGTTCGGCGTCATCACCGAGGACGATTCGACCTTCGCGGTGCATGTCCGCCACGACATCCCGATCGGCCACAAGGTGGCGCTCACCGACCTGAAGGCCGGCGATACGGCCATCAAGTACGGCCAGGACATCGGCAAGATCGTCCAGGACGTCGCCAAGGGCGAACACGTCCATGTCCAGAACCTCAAGACGAAGCGCTGGTGAGGTCGCGATGCCCGGAGAGACCATCATGAACGCCCCCGAGACCACCTCCCCCTTCGTCGGCGGAGCCCCCGACCAGTTCGCCACCGGCGCCCTCGGCGCCGCCCGCCCCTCGGCGGACATCGCGGCCGCCACCTTCATGGGCTGGCGCCGCGAGAACGGCCGCGTCGGCGTGCGCAACCACGTCGTCCTCCTGCCCCTGGACGATCTCTCGAACGCCTCCTGCGAGGCGGTCGCCAACCTCGTCAAGGGCACGATGGCCCTGCCCCACGCCTATGGCCGCCTGCAGTTCGGCGAGGATCTCGAGCTCCATTTCCGCACCCTGATCGGCATCGGCTCCAACCCGAACGTCGCCGCCGTGGTGGTGATCGGCATCGAGGACCAGTGGACCAACCGGATCGTCGAGGGCATCGCCAAGACCGGCAAGCCCGTGGTCGGCTTCGGCATCGAGGGGCACGGCGACATCGCCACCATCGCCAAGGCGAGCTACCAGGCCAAGCGCTTCGTGCAGTGGGCGACCGAGCTGCCCCGCGAGGAATGCCCGATCTCGGACCTCTGGATCTCGACGAAGTGCGGCGAGTCCGACACCACCACCGGCCTGTCCTCCTGCCCCACCGTGGGCAACCTCTACGACAAGCTGATCCCGCAGGGGATCTACGGCGTGTTCGGCGAGACCTCGGAGATCACCGGCGCCGAGCACCTCTGCCGCGAGCGCGCCGCCACGCCGGAGATCGGCGACAAGTGGTTCTCCATGTGGAAGTCCTACCAGGACGACGTCATCGAGGCCCATAAGACGGACGACCTCTCGGACTCCCAGCCGACCAAGGGCAACATCCTCGGCGGCCTGAGCACCATCGAGGAGAAGGCGCTCGGCAACCTCGAGAAGATCGGCCACGACTGCCGCTACATCGACGCGCTGCAGCCGGCCGAGTCCCCCGCCCGGGGACCGGGCCTGTACTACATGGACACCTCCTCGGCGGCGGCCGAGTGCGTGACCCTGATGGCGGCGGCGGGCTACGTGGTCCACACCTTCCCCACCGGCCAGGGCAACGTCATCGGCAACCCGATCGTCCCGGTGATCAAGATCACCGGCAACCCACGCACGGTGCGCACCATGGGCGAGCACATCGACGTCGACGTCTCGGGCGTGCTCACCCGGGAGATGACCATCCCGCAGGCCGGCGACGCCCTGATCGACATGGTGGTGCGGACCGCGAACGGACGGCTCACGGCCGCCGAATCCCTCGGCCACCGCGAGTTCGTGATGACGAAGCTGTACCGGAGCGCCTGACCGGCGGCCTCTCCCGCCGCGTTCCGGCCCGGAACGCGGCGTCCCGCCCCGACGCCATCGGGGTTTTCGCGAAGGCGGAGTTTTTCGCGAAGGCGGAGTTTTTCGCGAAGGGATGAAGACCGCACAGCGGCGCATCCCGTTCGAAGCGCGCGTGGGAGGAATGCCGATGCGGTTCGCGCCAATGAAATTCTTGCGATCGATCTACGGCCAGGTCCTGATCGGCATCGCCCTCGGCATCGTCGTGGGCGTGCTGGCCCCCGGCTTCGCCGTCGGCCTGAAGATCCTCGGCGACATGTTCATCAACCTGATCAAGATGGTCGTCGGGCCGGTGATCTTCTGCACGGTGGTGGTCGGCATCGCCCATGTGGGCGACATGAAGAGCGTCGGCCGCATGGGCCTGAAGACCCTCGTGTACTTCGAGGTCTCGACCACCGTGGCCCTCGGCGCCGGCCTCCTCTTCGTCAACCTGCTGCGGCCGGGTGACGGCATCAACGCCACGGTGGAGAGCCTGGACGCCCAGAGCGTCGCCACGATCGCCGGCAAGGCCCACGCCCAGAGCGTGATGGAGATCATCGCCAACATCATCCCGCACAGCGCTGTCGACGCCTTCGCCAAGGGCGACCTGCTGCAGGTGATGTTCTTCTCCGTGCTGGTGGGGATGGGCCTCGCCGCCATGGGGCCGAAGGGGCAGTTCCCCCTCCGGGTCATCCACGCCTTCGGCGAGATCCTGATGAAGGTCGTGGGCATCATCATGCGCTTCGCCCCCATCGGGGCGTTCGGGGCCATGGCCTTCACCATCGGCAAGTTCGGCCTCGGCATCCTGGCCCAGTACGGGATGCTGATCCTGTCCCTCTACCTGACCTTCTTCGTGTTCATCGTGCTGTTCCTCGGCGGCGTGATGCGGTTCTACGTGGGCCTGAGCCTGTGGAAGCTGTTCCTCTACGTCCGCGAGGAGATGTTCATCCTGCTCGGCACGACCAGCACGGAATCGGTCCTGCCGCGCCTGATGGCCAAGCTCGGCGGACTCTCCGTCGAGAAGGGCGTCACCGGCCTGGTGATGCCGGCGGGCCTGTCCTTCAACATGGACGGCTCGTGCATCTACCTCACCATGGCGATCGGCTTCATCGCCCAGGCGCTCAACATCCCGCTCACCTGGGAGCAGGAGCTCGGGATCCTCGCCATCGCGCTGGTGACCTCGAAGGGGGTGGCCGGGGTCGCCGGGGCCATCCTGTTCGTGCTCGCCGCCACCCTGCAGGCGTCCCAGCTCCTCCCCGTCGCCGGCATCGCGCTGATCATCGGCGTCGACCGCATCCTCAACGAGCTGCGCTGCATCACCAACGCCATCGGCAACATGGTGGCGACCCTGGTGATCGCCCGCTGGGAGGGCAAGATCGACCTCGCCCATGCCCGCGCCGTCCTCGACGGACGCATCCAGCCCGACCTCGACAGCCTGGACGAGCCGGACGAGGCGATGGCGGAGGCGCCCGCCCCCACCGGCCCGAGCCCGGCCCGCCACCGGGCGATGCCCGCCGCGATCCCCGCCACCTGACGGGCCACGTCCCCGCAAACCGGAGGCCCAGCGCCGTGACACCATCCACCCTGACGCCCTCAGAGACGACGACATCCCGAACCGGCCGCGTGCCGAAGGTCGTGATCGCCGAGTTCATGGACGAGGCCGCCATCGCGGCCGAGCTCGGCGGGTTCGCGACCCTGTACGACCCGGCCCTGGTCGACCGGCCGGAGGACCTGCGGGCGGCGCTGGCCGATGCGGACGCCCTCGTGGTCCGCAACCGCACCCAGGTGAGCGCGGCCCTCCTGGCCGCCGCCCCCGACCTGAAGGTGGTCGGGCGCCTCGGCGTCGGCCTCGACAACATCGACCTCGCGGCCTGCCGGGCCCGCGGCGTCGCCGTCTATCCCGCCACCGGCGCCAACGACGTCGCGGTGGCCGAGTACGTGATCGGCACCGCCATGCTCCTCCTGCGCGGCGCCTACGGGGCCAGCGCCGCGGTGGCGGCCGGGACCTGGCCGCGCAATGCCCTGATGGGCCGGGAGATCTCGGGCAAGCGCCTCGGCCTCGTCGGCTTCGGCGCCATCGCCCGCGAGACCGCCCGCCGTGCCCTCGCCCTCGGGATGGAGGTCTCGGCCCACGACCCCTTCCTGCCGGCCGACGACCCGGCCTGGCGGCCGGATTGCGGTTTGGTGGCGCGCGCCGATCTCGCCGGGCTCATCGCCGAAAGCGACGTCCTGTCCCTGCACGTGCCGCTGACGCCCGAGACCCGGGGGATGATCGATGCGGACGCCCTCGCCCGGATGCCCGCCGGGGCGGTGCTCATCAATGCCGCCCGGGGCGAGGTGGTCGACGGCGCGGCCGTGGCGGCGGCTTTGCGGGCCGGGCATCTCGGCGGGGCCGCCCTCGACGTCTTCCCGCAGGAACCCCTCGCGGCCGCCGCGGGCGCCCTCTTCCGCGACGTGCCCAACCTCATCCTGACGCCGCACATCGCCGGGGTGACCCGGGAATCGAACGTGCGCGTGTCCCGCGTCACGGCCCAGGCCGTGCGCCGCCACCTCTCCGAGGACTGAAACGCCATGACCACCCTGAGCCTCGCCGCCGCCCACGCCCTCGTCAGCGAGGCCCTGGTCCGCTGCGGAACCCGCGCGCCCGCTGCCCGCAGCGTCGCCCGCGCCCTCGTGGGCGCCGAGGCCGACGGGCTGAAGGGCCACGGGCTCTCGCGGGTGGCCGCCTATGCGGCCCAGGTCCGGGCCGGCAAGGTGGTGGGCGACGCCGCGGTCGCGGTGAGCCGGCCCCGGCCCGGGCTCCTCGCCGTCGATGCCGCCCACGGCTTCGCCTACCCGGCCCTCGACGCGGTGGTGGAGCAACTTCCGGCCGTGGTCCGTGCGCAGGGCGTCGCGGCGGCCGGCATCCGGCGCTCGCACCATTGCGGCGCGGCCGGCCGTCCCGTCGAGGCCCTGGCCGAGGCCGGGCTCGTGGCGATCCTGCTGGCCAACACCCCCGCCGCCATGGCGCCCTGGGGCGGATCCCGGGCGGTGTTCGGGACGAACCCCCTCGCCTTCGCCTGCCCCCTGCCCGGCCGCGCGCCGATCGTGGTCGACCTGTCCCTCTCGAAGGTGGCCCGCGGCGCGATCATGGCCGCCCGCCAGCGCGGCGAGGCCATCCCCGAGGGCTGGGCCCTCGATGCCGCGGGCGCGCCGACCACCGACCCGGCCGCGGCCCTGAAGGGCACCATGGTGCCGCTCGGCGACGCCAAGGGCACGGCGCTGGCCCTGATGGTGGAACTCCTCGCGGCCGGCCTGACCGGCGGGCGCTTCGCCGGCGAGGCGAGCTCGTTCCTCGACGCCGAGGGCGATCCGCCGGGCACCGGGCAGCTCGTCATCGCCCTCGCGGCGGATGCCTTCGGCCCCGGGGCGCTGGCCCGGTTCGCGGAGCTCGCCGGCTCCATCGAGGCGCAGGACGGGGCCCGCCTGCCCGGGGCCCGCCGCCTCGCCCTCCGGGCCCGGGCCGAGGCCGAGGGGCTCGCCGTCCCGGACGCCCTCGTGGCCGAGATCGAGGCGCTCTGACGATGAAGGCCGCCCTCCCGAGCGGGACCCGCCCCCGGCCGCCGGCCCTGCGGATCGACCGATTGCCCGGAGCGGGGCTCGGCCTTAACGAGGGACGGGACACCGTGCTGGGAAACCTCTCCTTTCCTCCGCCCACGCCCGGGGAGCAGCGGCGCACCGACATGGAACGCACAGGTGGGAATGCGGTGGGTTTCCGGCCGCTCTATCGGCAGGTCTACGACACGCTCCTGCGCCGCCTCGCCGACGCCGTCTGGCAGCCGGGCCAGATCCTGCCCAGCGAGGGCGTGCTGGCGGCCGAGCTCGGCGTCAGCCAGGGCACGGTCCGCAAGGCCCTCGACGCCCTCACCGCCGACAGCCTGCTGGTGCGCCGCCAGGGGCGCGGCACCTTCGTGGCCGAGCACGACGACAAGCAGAGCGTCTTCCGCTTCTTCAAGCTGCGCCCCGACGGGGCGGTGGCCGGCACCCCCACCAGCCGCGTCGTGGCGATCGCGGAGGCCGCGGCCACCATCGACGAGCGCGACCGGCTCGCCCTCCTGCGCAACGCGCGCGTGGTGCGGCTGGAGCGGGTGCGCGCCCTCGACGGACGGATCTGCCTCGTCGAGACGATCGCCGTGCCGTCGAGCCTGTTCCCCGGCTTGGCCGCGATGGAGCTCCCGAACACGCTCTACAGCCTCTACGCGACCCGGTTCGGCATCACGATCGCCACCGCGCACGAGCGCCTGAAGGCGATCGCCCTGGCCCCCGACAAGGCGCCCCTGCTGGGGGTGCCGGCGGGGATTCCGGTGCTCGAGGTCGACCGGGTCGCCGTCGATCTCGAGGACCGGCCGGTGGAGTGGCGCCTGTCGACCTGCCTCACCGAGGACATCCACTACGCCTCCGTCCTGCGCTGACCGCGCGGGACGCCTTCAGCCGGACGGGAGAGACCGGGATGACCGAGACCGATCGCAGAACGCTCCTCCGGCAGGCCGGGGCCGGCCTGCTCGCGGCGTCCGGCGCCGCCCTGGCGCCCTGGGCGGCCCGGGCCGGCGAGGTCGTCACCCTGCCCTTCGGCAACGGCGAGCGCCCCCTGGTGGCCTATCCGGGCAAGCGCCCGCTCCTGCAGATGACGGCGCGGCCGCCGCAGCTCGAGACGCCCTTCGCGGTGTTCGACGAAGGGGTGATCACGCCGAACGACGCCTTCTTCGTTCGCTACCACCTCGCCGACATTCCGACCGCGATCGATCCCGAGGCCTTCCGCCTGACGGTGTCGGGGCATGTGGACGGATCGGTCGGGCTGTCGCTGGCCGCCCTGAAGGCGATGCCGTCCGTCGAGATCGTCGCGGTCAACCAGTGCTCGGGCAATTCGCGTGGCTTCGTCGCGCCGCGGGTCGCCGGCGGGCAGCTCGCCAACGGCGCCATGGGCAACGCCCGCTGGACCGGCGTGCCCCTGAAGGCCGTGCTCGACCGGGCGGGCGTGAAGGCCGGGGCGGTGCAGGTCGTCTTCGAGGGCCTCGACGGACCGGTCCTGCCCGAGACCCCGGACTTCGCCAAGGCGCTCGCCATCGATCATGCCCGCGACGGCGAGGTGATGCTGGCCTGGGCCATGAACGGCGAGGACCTGCCCTGGCTCAACGGCTATCCCCTGCGCCTCGTGGTGCCGGGCTTCTACGGCACCTACTGGGTCAAGCACCTCAACGCGATCACGGTGACGGACAAGCCTTACGAGGGATTCTGGATGCGCGCGGCCTACCGCATCCCGGACAATGCCTGCGCCTGCGTCGAGCCCGGCCAGACCCCCAAGGCCACCGTGCCGATCAACCGCTTCGCCATCCGCTCCTTCGTCACCAACCTCGCCGACGGGGCCGCGATCCCGGCCGGGCGGACGGCGTTGCGCGGCATCGCCTTCGACGGCGGTTCGGGCATCCGGGCGGTGGCGGTCTCCACCGATGACGGGCGAAGCTGGACGGAGGCGAACCTCGGCCCCGATCTGGGGCGCTATGCGTTCCGGCCCTGGACCCTGTCGGTCGACCTCCCCGCGGGGGCGCATGCCCTCCGGGTCCGGGCGACGGGCCAGGACGGCGCCACCCAGCCGATGGAACCGCGCTGGAACCCGCCGGGCTACATGCGCAACGTCGTCGAGACCGTCCGGGTGCAGGCCGCATGAGGAGAGACAGGATGACCGTGCGTTCCCGCGCGGCGGCGCTGGCCGCCACCGGCCTCCTGGCCGGACTTTGGGCCGGCCTGCCGGCCGCCGCCGCGCCCCGGACCTACGACCTGCCGGAGCCGACCGCGCAGCTGCGCTCGGCCCCCGGCCACGAGGCCGGCCGCGCGTCAGCCGAGGCCCATTGCCAGAGCTGCCACGGGGTGGACTACATCGCGATGCAGCCGCCGGGCCAGGGCGCGGCCTTCTGGACCAGCGAGGTGACGAAGATGCGCAAGGTCTATCGCGCCCCGGTCGACGAGGCGGACGGCAAGGCCATCGCGGACTACCTCGCGGCGGCGTACTAGGCGTCGGACCGAATGACGGACGCCGCAACGGGCGGCGCCGGACCCTTACAGGATGGCGGTGATGAAGGCGGCAACCTGCGCATGAGCGTTCGCGACCATCTGCGCCACCGGCTCGTCGGCCAGGTAGACGCGGCTCGCCGTCAGAGTTGCGGCGACCAGCCAGAAGCCGATCACGGCGACGCTGCGCGCCCGACGGTCGCCCGCGGTGGGGGCGCCCTGGCACGCGATCTCGACGGGCTCGCCGAAGGGATCGTAGGCCATCGCTGCGTTGTCGGACCGGTTGCTCATGGGGGTGAATGTCGCGCTTCGACCCTGCCCAATCAATGGATGGGTTTTGCGAAGATTTTCGCCACGGGAGAGCATTGTTCTCGCGGCCGTGCCCGGGGCAGAATTTCCTTCCGATTGCCTCGCGGAAAGGCAGCATGAGCACCAAGAGCATCACGACGGCCCCCGCCGGAGCGGGCAAGCCGGAGGCCGCCGGTGGCCGGATCGCCTCCCTGGTGCCCGGCCTCTGCGTCTGCCTCGCCGTCACGGCGGCGGCCCTGGCCGTCCAGGCCCTGGAGGAGCGCGCCACGGGCCACCCCTACGTCGAGGCCCTGGTCATCGCGATCCTGCTGGGGATCGCGCTGCGCACCCTGTGGAGCCCGGGCGAGCGCTTCCGGGCCGGCATCGCCTTCTCGGCCAAGCAGGTGCTCGAACTGGCCGTCACCCTGCTCGGCGCCTCGATCAGCCTCGGGGCCATCGTCGCCTCCGGCACGAGCCTCCTCCTGGGCATCGTCGCCACGGTGGTGCTGGCGATCGTGGCCAGCTACGCCATCTGCCGGGTGCTCGGCCTGCCGTCCCGCATGGCGATCCTGGTGGCCTGCGGCAACGCGATCTGCGGCAACTCCGCCATTGCCGCGGTGGCGCCGGTGATCGGGGCCGACAGCAAGGACGTGGTGGCCGCCATCGCCTTCACGGCGGTGCTCGGCGTGTTGATGGTGCTGGGCCTGCCCCTGTTCATCCCCCTCGCCGGCCTGTCCGAGCACCAGTACGGCACCCTGGCGGGCCTCACCGTCTATGCGGTGCCGCAGGTGCTCGCCGCCACGGTGCCGGTGGGCATCCTGGCGACCCAGGTCGGCACCCTGGTCAAGCTCGTGCGCGTCCTGATGCTCGGGCCGGTGGTTGTGGCCTTCTCGTTCATCGCGCCGCACTTGCCGGCGGAGGGCGCGTCGGCCAAGGGCCGGCCCGGGCGCCTCGGCTTCTTCAAGATCGTGCCCTGGTTCATCCTGGGCTTCCTGGCGCTCGCGACCCTGCGCTCGGCCGGGCTCGTCCCGGACGCGGCCTCCCAGCCGGTGACGCGGCTGGCGGGCCTCCTCACCGTGGTGTCGATGGCGGCGCTCGGCCTCGGCGTCGACGTGCGGGTGCTGGCGCGGGTGGGCGGCCGGGTCACCCTGGCGGTGACCGGCTCCCTCGTCGTCCTCCTGGTCGTCAGCCTGTCCCTGATCTGGGCCCTCGGGATCGCCTGAGCGGGTCCCCGGCGGCGGCCCGAATCCGGCCGCCGCTCGTCCGTCAGGCGGAACGGCGCTCTCGGAGGAAGGGCCTGTCTCAGACGAAGTGCTTGGAGAGCTTCAGCCCCTGGGCCTGGTAGTTCGAGCCCGCGCCCGCGCCGTACAGGGTGGCGGGGCGCTCGGCCATGCGCTCGTAGACGAGGCGGCCGACGATCTGGCCGTCCTCGAGCAGGAACGGCACGTCGCGCGAGCGCACCTCGAGGACGGCGCGGGCCCCCGCCCCGCCCGCGGCGGCGAAGCCGAAGCCCGGATCGAAGAAGCCGGCGTAGTGGACCCGGAACTCGCCCACCAGGGGGTCGAACGGCACCATCTCGGCGGCGAAGTCGGGCGGCACCTGCACGGCCTCCTTGGAGGCCAGGATGTAGAACTGGCCGGGATCGAGGATCAGGGCCCGGGACGGGTCGGCGTGCAGGGGCTCCCAGAAATCCGCCGCCCGGTGCGTGCCCGGGGCGTCGACGTCGACGAGGCCGGTATGGCGCCGGGCGCGGTAGCCGATGAGGCCGGAGAAGCCCGCGAGGTCGATGGAGACGCCGATGCCGCCCTGGAAGGTCGGGGTCGGGGCGTCGACCAGGGGCGAGGCCGCGTGCAGGGCCGCGAGCTCGGCGTCGCTGAGGCGGGGCTCGCCGCGCCGGAACCGGATCTGCGACAGGCGCGAGCCGGTGCGGACCTTCACCGGGAAGGTGCGGGGCGAGATCTCCGCATAGAGCGGCCCGTGATAGCCGGCCTCGACCTGGTCGAAGGCGGCGCCCCGGTCGGTGATGACGCGGGTGAAGACGTCGATGCGGCCGGTGGAGCTCTTCGGGTTGGCGCTGGCGGCGAGGTCGCCCGGCAGGGCGAGATGCTCCTGCAGCTCGGCGATGTACACGCAGCCCGTTTCCAGCACGGCCCCGTGGCGCAGGTCCATCTCGTGCAGGGCAAAGGCCTCGATGCAGGCGGAGACCGTGCGGGTGCCGGGCAGGAAGCTGGTGCGCACGCGGAACACCCGGGCGCCGAGGCGCAGGTCGAGGCTCGCGGGCTGGATCTGGTCGGGCGCGTAGGGCGTGTCGGGCCGGATCGCGCCCGCGCGCGTCAGCGCTGCGATCCCGGCCGCGGCCAGAATCCCGTGCTGGCGGCTGTCCGCCCCGTCCTGCATCGCGGCCCGAATCCCGTCTTGCATCCGCTCGCACCACCCGCTCGTCGATCGGGCACCACCCCGGCGGCCGGGGCGGGAACGCCGCATTCTGCACGAAATGCGGCCGGATCGCCTAAGGTCCGGTTAAGCCTCCGGGTCTTGCGCGATCCGCAGGACGATCCAGGCGAGGACGAGGCGCGCGATGGCGCCCATGGCGATCAGACCCGCGAGCGCGCTGGCGAGGATCGGGAAGCCGGCGGGCCAGGCCGCCAGGGCGACGGCGAACAGGACCGTGCCGAGGCCGGCGGCCGGTCCGAAGGCCAGCACCAGGGAGGGCAGGCCGGCGATCCGGGGCGGCCCGCCTCCGCGGCGGGCCAGCCAGGCCCCCGCCCCCTGCGCCAGCCCGTCGAGGGCCAGCGCCACGGCCAGCGCCAGGGCGGCCCAGCCGTTGCGCTCGGGCGCGGCCCAGGCGAAGGCGGCGGTCAGGCCCGCGAGGGCGACGCTGGCGAGGAGGGCCCGGCCGGCGGACCGGACGGACGGGCGCGAAACGGTCTCCTCGACCACGGGGCACGGACCTCGTTCTTGCGCGGGCACCCCCGCATTCGCCACGATTGACGCGGTTTTGCGAGGGCCGTACCACGACGCCCTGTGCTTGTCGCGAACGCAGCGCGCTCGGGGTTCAGGTCCGGCCAGGGAGGCATGACGGGGATGTACAAGGCCCAGACGCGCGGGATCAGCGTGACCGTGATGCCTCGCTTCGTCGAGGAAGAATCGTCGCCGGCCGAGAGCCGCTACTTCTTCGCCTACACGGTCGAGATCGTGAACAACGGCCCCGAGCAGGTGCAGCTGCGCTCCCGCCACTGGCGCATCGTCGACGGGCGCGGCGAGACCCAGGAGGTCCGCGGCGCCGGGGTGGTCGGCAAGCAGCCGGTGCTCGAGCCGGGCGAATCGTTCAGCTACACCAGCGGCTGCCCGCTCACCACGCCGGACGGCCTGATGGCCGGCAGCTACACCATGGCGACCCATGGGGGCGAGAGCTTCGAGGCGGAGATCCCGGCCTTCTCGCTCGATTCGCCCCATGTCCGCCGCAGCGTGCACTAGGGCGATGTCCACCGAAGGCCCGCGCCCGGAGACCCTCGACTGGCTGGCGCGGCTCGTGGCCTTCGACACCGAGAGTTCGAAATCGAACCTCGCGCTCATCGACTGCGTGGCGGCCGCCCTCGACGACCTCGGCGTGCCCTTCGTCCGCGTGCCCAACGCGGCCGGCGACAAGGCGGCCCTGTTCGCCACCATCGGCCCGATGGTCGACGGCGGCATCGTGCTCTCGGGCCATACCGACGTGGTGCCGGTGACGGGGCAGGCCTGGAGCGCCGACCCCTTTACCCTGCGGGTGGCGGACGGGCGTGCCTACGGGCGCGGCGCCGTCGACATGAAGGGCTTCTGCGCCCTGGTGCTCGCGGCGATCCCGCGCTTCCAGGCCGCCGGCCTCGAGCGTCCGATCCACATCCTCCTGTCCTACGACGAGGAGACCACCTGCCTGGGTGTGGCCGACACGATCGCGCGGTTCGGGGCCGACCTGCCGCGCCCGGGCGCGGTGATCGTCGGCGAGCCCACCGACCTCGAAGTGGCCGACGCGCACAAGAGCATCGTCACCTATCTCACCACCGTGCACGGGCACGAGGCCCACTCGGCCAAGCCGATGCTCGGGGCCAACGCCGTGATGGCGGCGGCCGACCTCGTCTCGGAGCTGAACCGGATCGCCGACGCGATGATCGCCCGGGGCGACGCCTCGGGCCGCTTCGACCCGCCCGCCACCACCGTGCATGTGGGCACCATCGCGGGTGGCACGGCCCGCAACATCCTGCCCAAGGTCTGCACCTTCCACTGGGAGTTCCGCGGCCTGCCCGACCTCGACATGGGCGAGATCCCGGCCCTGTTCGAGGCCAAGGTGCGCACCGTGCTGCGCGACCGGCTCAACCGCTACGGCGATTACGGGCGGATCGAGACGCTGGAGGAGGTGGCGGTGCCGGGCCTCGCGCCGGAGCCCGGCTCGGCGGCCGAGCGGCTGGCCCTCCGGGTGGCGGAGCGCAACCACACGATCTCGGTGCCCTACGCCACGGAGGCCGGGCGCTTCCAGGTCGCCGGCATCCCCACCGTGGTCTGCGGCCCCGGCTCCATCGACCAGGCGCACCAGCCGGACGAGTACATCACGCTCGCGGCGCTCAAGGCCGGCGAGGCCTTCATGGACCGCCTCGCGGCGGCGTGCGTGACGCCATGACCGCCTTCACGCCCCGCACCATCGCGGCGGACGGGCCGGTGAAGCTGCGCCCGCTGGAGCGCGAGGACCTGATGTTCGTGCATCAGCTCAACAACAACGACAGCATCATGCGCTACTGGTTCGAGGAGGCCTACGAGTCCTTCGCCGAACTGGCGCAGCTCTACGAGCGCAACATCCACAACCAGACCGAGCGGCGCTTCATCATCGCCAATGCGGACGGCGCCCCCGCCGGCCTCGTCGAGCTCGTGGAGATCAACCACCTGCACCGGCGCTGCGAATTCCAGATCGCGATCCACCCGGCCTTCCAGGGCCAGGGCTACGCCCCGCGGGCCACGCGCATCGCCATGGACTACGCCTTCAGCGTCCTCAACATCCACAAGCTCTACCTGCACGTGGACAAGGACAATGCCCGCGCGGTGCGGATCTACGAGCGCTGCGGCTTCGAGCCCGAGGGCATCCTGAAGGACGAGTTCTTCGTCAACGGCAAGTACCGCGACGCGGTGCGGATGTGCCTGTTCCAGCCCGCCTACCTCGCCCGCCGGGGCGGCGGCGACATCGCCGATCCCGTCCTGAAGGCCTGAGCGCCGGGCCCCCGCGAGGAGGTCCGGCGCCGCGTTCAGGTCCTGCGATCGGCCTTCGCGATCAGTTGCGGCCCGCGCCGCCCTGCCCGCCGCTGCGCTCGCCGCCACCCATGCTGCCGGCCTTGCCGCCCTGCGCGCCGGCATTCGGGCCGCGCTCGGCCCCGCCGGTCCGGTTGCCGGTGTTCATGGTGCCGCGCTCGGCGCCGCCCGAGCGGTCGGCCGCGTTGCGGATGCCCGAGCCCTCGGTCCCGCGGTCGCGGTTCGTGTCGCGCTCGGCCGAGGCACCGTTGCGGTCCCCCTGCTGGCGGGTGTCGGCGTTGCGGATGCCATCCCGCGACGTGGTCTCGGTCGAGCGGACGTTGCGCTTGTCGCGCCGCGCGTCGGTGCGGGACGAGACGGCCTTGCCGCGGAAGCCCCGCTCCTCGAAGCGGGCGCCGACGGTGCCGCCCCGGCGTTCGGTCACCGTCAGGCGGCGATACTCGGGCGAGCCGTAGACCACGCGCTGGCCGCGCACCACGACATAGCGGGTGCCGGGACGGCGGGTGGTCGTCTCCTCGACGCGGACGAGGCGGCGGTACTGGGGCGAGCCGTAGAGGACGCGCTGACCGCGGATGGTGACGTAGCGCCGGCGCGCGCGCTCGACCACGCGGTCGCCGCCGCGATGCTCGATGGTGACGAGGCGGCGATATTCCGGCGAGCCGTAGACCACGCGCTGGCCGCCGATGAAGACGAAGCGGCCCGAGCGGCGTCCGCCCTCGAAGCGTTCGCTGCGCGACTCGCTGCGGGTGTTGACCGAGACGCGGTCGCGCTGCTCGCGGCCGCCGACCCGGTCCTCCCGGGACGAGGTCCGGGTCGCCCGGTCGCCGCGCGCGCCGTCGCGGTCGCCCCGGTCCGCGCTGCGGGCCTGCGAATCCTTGTTCTGCGAATCTCGGGCCTGAGAATCTCGGGCCTGGGAATCCCGGCCCTGGGCCTCGCGGGCCGCCGTGTCGCCGCGCCCGCCGCTCTCCATGCGGCTGCCCTCGCGGCGTCCGCCCGCCTCGGCCCGTCCGCCCATCTCGCTGCGGGCGCCGCCCGAAGCGCCCTCGGCGCCGCCCTGGCTGCGGGCGGCGGCCCCACCACGGCCGCCGGCCTCGCTGCCGCCGGCGGTGCCGGCCTGGCCCGCGCCCTGGGCGTAGGCTGACGTCGTCATCAGCAGTGCCGTCAGACCGACGACGATATTCTTGCTGACCAGATTTTTGCCGACCACGAATGTCTTCATCGACGTTCCTCCTGAGCTCTTGTCGAGCACTCTTGAGAAACCCCAAACGTCGAAACCTGAGAAACGGTTCAAATGCGAGGCCCGGCTGTCGGCGCGAGCATTTGCAGCGTCTTGTCCTCGTCAAAGGTCAAGCTTGGCGATGCTGCCGCGACACCTGTCGCGGCAGCCCCGGATCAGGGGCCCGACTGGGCTGCGACTTCGGCTTCCACCGCCGCCGGATCGAGGTCGTAGCGCCGTGAGCAGAACTCGCAGGTGATGCCGATGCGCCCGTCATCGGCGATCATGTCCCGGCGCTCCTGAGGCGAGAACGAGGTGATCATGCCCATCACCCGCTCGGGCGAGCAGCGGCACTGCTCGTGCACCGCCTGCGCCTCGAACACCCGCACGCCGCGCTCGTGGAACAGGCGGTAGAGCAGGCGCTCGGCCGAGACCTCCGGGTCGACGAGCTCGTGGTCCTCGATGGTGGACACGAGGCTGCGCGCCTCGACCCAGGCGTCGTCCTCGGGCACGCCGTTCGCGTCGAGGTGGACGTGGCCCTCGGGGATGTCGCCCGGGGGCAGGTCGGCGAGCCGGGCCCGGTCGATGGATTGCGGCAGGAACTGCACCAGGAGGCCACCGGCCCGGTAGGTCCGGGCGCCGCCGGCATATTGCTCGGCCACCGCGAGGCGGACCTGGGTCGGGATCTGCTCGGACTGGCGGAAGTACTGGTGCGCCGCCTCCTCGAGGCTCTGGCCCTCCAGGGCGACGACGCCCTGGTAGCGGCTGCTGGTGGGACCCTGGTCGATGGTCATGGCCAGGTGCCCCTGCCCGATCAGGTCCGGGTCCTGGAGCGGGCCGTCCCCGAGGGCGTCCACCCGCGCGGTGTCGAAGCGCGCCGTGGCGCGCAGGCGGTCGGGCGCCTCGAAGTCGACCACGATCATCTCCACCGGGCCGTCGGTCTTGGTCTGGAGTTGGAAGCGGCCCTCGAACTTCAGGGACGAGCCGAGGAGCACGGTGAGCGCCGCCGCCTCGCCGAGGAGGCGGGCCACCGCATCGGGATAGCCGTGCCGGCGCAGGATGGTGTCGACGGACGGGCCGAGGCGGACCACGCGGCCGCGCACGTCGAGGGCCTCGACGGCGAAGGGCAGCACCACGTCGTCATCGCCCTCGATGAGGAGCGGCGGGACGGATCCCGTGGTCGTTCCAGCAGGCATTCCAGAAGTCATGGCAGCTCCGATCGGGCTCGACGAACGCGAGGGCTGGGCCACGGACCGCGCGACCCCTCGGGGGCGGGGTCGTGAGATCGCCGAACGGTCTCGGCGGCGTACCGGTCGGAACGGCCGCGCGCGTCGCGCGGCCGCGCCCAACCCTCAGGGAAGAATGGTCCCCATATAGGGATCCGGGCGCGGCGGCGCGACGGGGCGGGGATGCGGCCCGTGCACGGGTGGTCCCGCACCAAGCCACCCCCCGGGGGCGTTCCCGGCCGTCAGAGGCCGTGGGCCTGCAGGCACCAGGCGAGGATGCCCTTCTGGGCATGCAGGCGGTTCTCGGCCTCGTCGAAGATCACCGATTGCGGGCCGTCGATCACTTCGGCGGTGACCTCCTCGCCGCGATGGGCCGGCAGGCAGTGCATGAAGATCGCGTCCTGGGCCGCGGCGGCCATCAGGCGGGCATCGACCCGGTAGGGCACCAGCAGGTTGTGCCGGTGCTGGTCGTCCTCGTCGCCCATGGAGACCCAGCAATCGGTGACCACCGCGTCCGCTCCGTCCACCGCTTCGTAGGCGTCGGTGGTGACGTTGACGGTGGCGCCCTGCGCCTTCGCCCAGTCGAGGAGCGGCTGGGGCGTCGACAGCTCCGGCGGGGCCGCGATGTTGAGGGTGAAGTCGAAGCGCGCGGCGGCGTGCACCCAGGAGGCGAGCACGTTGTTGGCGTCCCCCGACCAGGCCACGGTGCGGCCCCGGATCGGCCCGCGATGCTCCTCGAAGGTCAGGAGGTCGGCCATGATCTGGCACGGGTGCGAGACCTTGGTCAGGGCGTTGATCACCGGCACGGTGGCGTACTCGGCCAGCTCCAGCATCAGGCCGTGGTCCAGGATGCGGATCATGATCGCGTCGACGTAGCGCGAGAGCACCCGGGCGGTGTCGCCCACGGTCTCGCCGCGGCCGAGCTGCATCTCGCTCCCCGTCAGCATCAGGGTCTCGCCGCCGAGCTCGCGCATGCCGACGTCGAACGACACCCGGGTCCGGGTCGAGGGCCGGTCGAACACCATCGCCAGGGTCTTGCCGATGAGGGGGCGGTCCTCGGCCAGCGTGCCCTTGCGGCGGCGCGCCTTGATGCGGGCGGCGGCGTCCAGCACCGTGCGCAGCTGCTCGGCCGAGAAGTCCTTGAGGTCGAGGAAGTGGCGGGTTCCGTGGCCGGTCCCGTTCAGTGTCGTGGTCATCGGTCCGTTCTTCGTGTGCGTGGTCCCGGTCAGGGCAGTTTCGGTCGGGGCGGGGCGGCGTCGCGGCCGTCCGGTGACGCGCCCGGTTCCTGGCGGTTACTCGGCGGCGCCGCGCAGGCGCGTCCCGAGCCGGCCGGCCGCCGTGTCGAGGCGGGTGACCGCCTCCGCCACGTCGGCCTCGGTGATGATGAGCGGCGGCAGCAGGCGCACCACGTTGTCGCCCGCAGGGATCACCAGCAGGTGCGCGTCGCGGGCGGCGGCGGCGAATTCGGTGTTCGGCACGTGGAGCTTGAGGCCGAGCATCAGGCCCTCGCCGCGGATGTCCGCGATGACGGCCGGGTGCCGGTCCTGCAGGGCGGCGAGGCGCTGCTTCAGGATCAGGCCCATGCGCTGGACATGGTCGAGGAAGCCGTCCGCCAGCACCACGTCGAGGACGGCGTTGCCCACCGCCATGGCCAGCGGGTTGCCGCCGAAGGTGGTGCCGTGGCTGCCCGCCGTCATGCCGCGCGCGGCGTTCGCCGTGGCGAGGCAGACGCCGAGGGGGAAGCCGCCGCCGATGCCCTTGGCCGCGCTCATGATGTCGGGGGCCGCCCCCGCCCACTCGTGCGCGAACAGCTTGCCCGTGCGCCCGACCCCGGTCTGGACCTCGTCCATGATGAGCAGGATGCCGTGCGCGTCGCAGAGTTCGCGCAGGCCGCGCAGGCATTGCGGTGGCACTGGGCGCACGCCGCCCTCCCCCTGGATCGGCTCGATCAGGATCGCGGCCGTCTCCGGGCCGATGGCGGCCCGCAGGGCCTCGTGGTCGCCGAAGGGCACTTGGTCGAAGCCGTCGACCTTCGGGCCGAAGCCCTCGATGTACTTCTGCTGGCCGCCGGCCGCGATGGTGGCCAGGGTCCGGCCGTGGAAGGCGCCCTCGACGGTGAGGATCCGGAAGCGCTCCGGGTGGCCGTCGGCGGCGTGGTACTTGCGCGCCATCTTGATGGCGGCCTCGTTGGCTTCCGCCCCCGAATTGGCGAAGAAGGCCACGTCCGCGAAGGTGGCGTCCACGAGGCGCCGGCCCAGCCGCTCGCCCTCCGGGATCTCGAACAGGTTCGAGGTGTGCCAGAGCTTCTGCGCCTGCGCGGTCAGGGCCTGGACGAGGTGCGGATGGGCGTGGCCCAGGGCGTTCACCGCGATGCCGGCGCCGAAATCGAGGTATCGCTCGCCGCTGCGCGCCTCGAGCCATGCGCCCTCGCCGCGTTCGAAGGCGATGGGAGCCCGGGCATAGGTCGGCAGAAGGGCGGATGTCACGATCCCGTCTTCCCGTGTGTCTCGCGGGCACGCGAGACACGCGACCGCACCAAATGAAAGTGCCGCCTCGGATGGGGCGGCACGCGCGCGATTACTAGAGAAATGGCCAATTCTGTCAACGACAGACCGGGTTCACAGCCCTGACATGCCTACCCATAAGGCTGTTGCGCGCGCGCTGTGCGGCCCGCCTCGGGTCATGCCTTGCACCCTGCGCCCGGAAGTGCTCAGAGCCGCGTCACGCCGGCCGGACGACCCGCGGCCGCCCAGTAGAGGAACGACGCAGCATGAGCACCGTCACGGAACGCCTGGAGGCCCTCGGCCTGACCCTGCCCAAGGCCGCGGCCCCCGTCGCGAACTACGTGCCCTTCGTGCGCAGCGGCAACCTCGTGGTGATCTCCGGACAGATCTGCTTCGGGGCCGACGGCCGAATCGCCGGCGCCCACACGGGCAAGCTCGGGGCCGAGGTCTCGGCCGAGGACGGCATCGCCGCCGCCCGGCTCTGCGCCCTCAACGTGCTGGCCCAGCTCCAGGCGGCGGTGGGCGACCTCGACCGCGGCGTCGTGCAGTGCATCCGCCTCGGCGGCTTCATCAACGCGGTGCCGACCTTCGCGGGACTCGCCGGCATCATGAACGGTGCCTCCGACCTCATGGTGGAGATCCTGGGCGACCGCGGCCGCCACGCCCGCTCCACCGTCGGCGTCGCCGAGCTGCCCCTCGACGCGGCCGTCGAGGTCGAGGCGATGTTCGAGGTCAAATGAGCCTGCCCACGCCCCCGAACGCCCCCGACTGGCTCACCGCCCGGCCCATCGCCCATCGCGGCCTGCACGACCGGGCGGGCGGCGTGCCCGAGAACACCCTCGCGGCCGCCGAGGCGGCGATCCGGGGCGGCTACGCCATCGAGTGCGACGTCCAGCTCAGCGCCGACGGCGAGGCGATGGTGTTCCACGACGAGACCCTGGGCCGCCTGACCGCGGCCGGGGAGGCGGTGGGCGCGCGCTCCGCCGCGGATCTCGGCGCCCTGACGGTGGCGGGCAGCGCCGAGCGCATCCCGACCCTGCCGGCCTTCCTGGCCCGGATCGGCGGGCGCACGCCCCTCGTGATCGAGGTGAAGTCGCGCTACACCGGCGACCTGCGGCTCGCCGAGCGCGTGGCCGCCCTCGCGACCGCCTATGACGGCCCCGTGGCGCTGAAATCCTTCGATCCGCAGATCGTCACCGCCCTGCGGACGCTCGCGCCCGGGCTCCCGCGCGGCATCGTCGCCGAGACGCGCCAGGACGACCCGGCCTACGCCACCCTGCCCCCGAGCCTGCGGCGCGCCCTCCCGGGCCTGCTGCATTTCGACGAGACCCGGCCGGACTTCCTGTCCTGGCGGGTGGACGACCTGCCCTGCGCGCCCACCGTCCTGTGCCGGCTCCTGGGGCAACGCCCGGTGATGACCTGGACCGTGCGCAATCCGGACCAGCGCCGGCACGCCGCGATCCACGCCGACCAGATGGTGTTCGAGGGGTTCTGCCCGTAGGGCGCCGCTCGCCCCCTGCGACGGCGCGCGGCCCCGCGCCGCCCTTGGCCCGCCGGGCTCCGGGGACTAGATTGCCCCGCGATGGACATTCCCGGCGAAACACAGCGTTCCGGCGAAGGCCCCGGCGCCCCGGCCGAGACCGTGACGGAACTGCAGGTGCGCGCGGTGCCGGGCCTGGCCGGGATCGCGGCGGCCGAGTGGGATGCCTGCGCCACCTCGGCCGAGACCCTCTCGGGCGGCGACGAGACCCACAATCCCTTCCTCTCGCACGCCTTCCTGTCGTCGCTGGAGGATTCGGGCTGCGTCTCGCGCAAGACCGGCTGGCTCCCCCTCCACGTGGCGGTGGAGCGCGAGGGCCGCCTCGTCGGGGTGGCGCCCTGCTACCTGAAATCCCACAGCCAGGGCGAGTACGTCTTCGACCACGGCTGGGCCGACGCCTACGAGCGGGCGGGCGGCAGCTACTACCCGAAGCTCCAGGTCAGCGTGCCCTTCACCCCCGTCACCGGCCCGCGCTTCCTCATCGCGCCGGGGCAGGACGTGAACGAGGCGGCCTCCGCGATCGTGGCGGGCCTGCGCGCCCTGCGGGCCGAGACCAAGGCCTCCTCGATCCACGTCACCTTCATGCAGGCGCGCGAGTGGGACCAGGCCGGGGCGCTGGGCTTCCTCCAGCGCGTCGACCAGCAGTTCCACTGGGAGAATGCCGGGTACGGGACCTTCGCGGATTTCCTCGGGGCGCTGGCGTCACGCAAGCGCAAGGCGATCCGGCGCGAGCGCCGCGACTCCCTGGCGCCCGGCCTCACCATCGAGCACGTCACCGGCGCCGACCTGACCCCCGCCCACTGGGACGCGTTCTACGAATTCTACGCCGATACCGGCGCGCGCAAGTGGGGCCGGCCCTACCTGAACCGCAGGTTCTTCGGGCTCCTCGGCGAGCGCATGCCCGAGCGGGTGCTGCTGGTGATGGCCAAGCGCGCGGGGCGCTACGTCGCCGGCGCCATCAACCTCATCGGGGATGTGGCCCTCTACGGCCGCAACTGGGGCTGCGTCGAGGACCACCCGTTCCTGCATTTCGAGGTCTGCTACTATCAGGCCATCGACTTCGCCATCGCCCAGGGCTTGAAGCGCGTCGAGGCGGGCGCGCAGGGTGAGCACAAGCTCGCCCGCGGCTACCGCCCGGTCCTCATGCACTCGGCCCACGACATCGCCGACCCGGCCCTGCGCCGGGCAGTGGCCGATTACCTGAGGCGCGAGCGCGAACACGTGCTGGAAGCCGCCGAAGTCCTGGACACGCTGACGCCCTTCCGGCGCGAAGCCTTGCCGGAAGCGTCCGAAGAACCGGCATCCGACTTGCCTGGGGCCGAGCCGGAGGCGAATCCTTCCGGTTGAGGACGCCCCTCCGACCCAGCACAGCCCGCCCCCCAGAGGCGCGAGAGCCCAAGGACGATCCGTGAGCCCCATCGACCGCATCAAGACCTTCGCCAACGACCTCGTGGCCCTCCGCCGCGACTTCCACGCCCATCCCGAGCTCGGCTTCGAGGAGGTCCGCACCTCCGGCATCGTCGCCGCCGAGCTGGCGCGCTACGGCGTGACCGTCCATCGCGGCATCGGCGGCACCGGAGTGGTGGGCGTGCTGGAGGGCCGCACCGGCTCCGGCCGGCGGGTCGGCCTGCGCGCCGACATGGACGCCCTGCCGATCGAGGAGGAGACCAACCTGCCCTACCGCTCGACGGTGCCGGGCAAGATGCACGCCTGCGGCCATGACGGCCACACCACGATGCTGCTGGGCGCCGCGCGCTACCTCGCCGAGACCCGGGATTTCGACGGCACCGCCCTGTTCGTGTTCCAGCCGGCCGAGGAAGGCCAGGGCGGCGCCCGCGCGATGATCGCCGACGGCCTGTTCGAGAAATTCCCCTGCGACGAGATCTACGCGATCCACAACCAGCCCAACGGCCCGCACGGCAAGATCAAGCTGCGCCCCGGCCCGGCCATGGCGGCGGCGGACTTCTTCGACATCCGCATCACCGGGCGCGGCGCCCACGCGGCCCAGCCGCAGCAGGGCATCGACCCCATCGTGGTGGGCGCCACCCTGGTCCAGGCCCTGCAGTCGATCGTCTCGCGCAACGCCGACCCGCTCAAGAGCGCGGTCCTGTCGGTGACGCAGTTCCACGCGGGCGCCGCCTACAACGTCATCCCGGAGGGCGCGCACATCACCGGTACGGTGCGGACCTTCGACGCGGACCTGCGCACCCTCGTCACCACCCGCATCCGGGCCATCGCCGCGGGCCTCGCGACCGCCTACGGGGCGACGATCGACGTCGACATCCGCGACGTGTTCTCGGTGCTGATGAACAGCCCGGAGCACGCGGCCGCCGCCGCCGACATCGCCCGCGAGCTGTTCGGCCCCGAGGGCGTCGACGACCAGTCGAAGCCGCGCATGGGCAGCGAGGACTTCGCCGACATGGTCGCGCGGGTGCCCGGCGCCTATGCGTGGATCGGCTCGAATCCCGGTCCCGGCCTGCACAATGCGAGCTTCGACTTCGACGACAGCATCATTCCCCTCGGCTCGGCCTTCCTCGCCCGCCTCGTCGAGCGGCGCACCGCCGCCTGACACGGGCGGTCATGGGGCATTGCGGATCGGGGTGGCGGGGCCTTAGGAAAGGCGCCCGCCTCCCGCACGCCGCACGGTCGATGTCCATGAACGAATTGCACGACCTGAGTCCGAGGGCGGCCGACGGGTCGCCCTACCCCCTGGCCCAGCACCGGGGGCAGGTGATCCTGATCGTCAACACCGCCTCGAAATGCGGGTTCACGCCGCAATATGCCGGGCTGGAGGCCCTGGCGCAGAAGCACCGGGCGGACGGCCTCGTGGTGCTGGGCTTTCCCTGCAACCAGTTCGGCGCCCAGGAGCCGGGGGATGCGGCCGAGATCGCCCGCTTCTGCAGCCTGACCTACGACGTCAGCTTCCCGGTCCTCGCCAAGGTCGCGGTGAACGGCCCCGCGGCCGACCCGGTCTTCGCGCATCTGACGCAGGCGAAGCCCGGCCTCCTCGGCAGCCGCGCCATCAAGTGGAACTTCACCAAGTTCCTCGTCGGGCGCGACGGTCGGGTGATCGCCCGCTACGCGCCCTCCACGAAGCCGGAGGCCCTGGAGGCCGCCATCGCGGCCGCCCTGGCGGAGCCCGCGCCCGCCTCCTGAGAGGCGACCCGCCCCGGCGGAGGGCGCGCGACGGGGCGATCGGACCGGCCGCGTCGGGCCCCGCGCCGTCCCGCCGGCCGGAACGCGCCGGCCCCGCCGCCACGATCCCCAGCCGGATGGGCGCGATCGGCGGCCAGGGTTAGGAAAGTCCTGGCCAAATCCCACAGGCGCCGGAACCGCTTGACCCGACAGGGGTCGCGCCGGTCCGACCGGCCGACCGGCGGCTCTCCGGGCCCCGATGCCGGCCCGTCCGGCCCGCGCCCGCAACGATCCGGTAAAGAATTCGTTAGCCGGCGTTCAGCCTTGTCATGCCAGAAGCTCCCGACGGACTTGCCGGATCGTCCCGGCTGCGGTGCGATTCGGAGAGGTGGGGACACGACATGGCTGCAGGCGCGGGGCGATCGGCATCGGCAAACGGGGAGGCGGGCGCTGCGGCTCCGGGCCGGGCCATGCCGGAGGCGGTGCGGCTGCATCTCGGATCCGAGCTGAAGGCCTTCTACGCCGCGGTTCTCGCCGAGGCGCCGCCGACGGCCCTGCTCGACCTGATCGTCCGTCTGGAGGTCCACCCGCCCGCGGCCGCGGACTTCCGCGCCGCGCTGCTCGACGCCCTGCCCGGCCTGCGCGCCTTCGCGCTGTCGCTCGCCGTCGCGCCGAATGCGGCCGACGACCTCGTGCAGGAGACGCTGCTGAAGGCCTGGGCCAACCGGCACCGCTTCGAGCCCGGCAGCAACCTGAAGGCCTGGCTCTGCACCATCCTGCGCAACCAGTTCTACACCGAGTGCCGCAAGCGCAAGCGCGAGGTCGAGGATGCGGACGGTGCCTTCGCCGCGAAGGTCGTGGCGCCGGCCGCGCAGGAGGCGAGCAGCGATCTGCGCCGGGTCTGGCAGCATCTCGGCAAGCTGCCGCCCGCCCAGCGGGAGGCGCTGGTGCTCGTCGCGGCGCAGGGGATGACCTACGAGGCCGCCGCCGCGCTGATCGGCTGCCAGGTCGGGACCATGAAGAGCCGCGTCAGCCGGGCCCGGGCCTTCCTCGTCGGGTCCCTCGGGATTGAGGCGCGTGAGGCGGCGTCCTGAACCGGCATCCCGGGGGCACCGGCGCGGGCGGCGCCCCTTACTCGGGGGCCGCCTCGTCGGCCTCGCCGTCATCGTCTCCCAACCGGTAGGGCTCCCGCACGAGGGGCGCGCGCCCCTCGGGCTGGACCCGGGCGGGGGCGAGGGTGGGCCGGGCCGGGTCGAAGGGCATCATCGCGGCCCCCGAGGCGACCACGCCGGCCAGCGCCCGCAACGGGGCGGGCTGCCGGGAATCCTGGGCGACGCCCTCGGCCTCCGCCTGGAGGCGCAGGTTGCACGCCCGCGCGGGCAGGCCCTCATCCGGCGTGCAGGCATCGTGCCGGGCGCAGGCCGCGTCGAGGGCGTCGATGGGTGCGAGCGGGGCGTTGTTGCCCGGCCCGCAGTAATTGCCGTGCAGCAGCGTCTTGGTGGGGACGGGCGGCTTGGTGGGGGGCGACGCCCCGGAGCCTGCGTCGGCCTGTGCGCGGGCGGGTGCCGAAAGGCAGGCCACCACCAGGGCCGAAGCCACGAATCCGGACGCCGTCCATCGGGACATCGTCATGCGCTCACCTCCGTTCGCCCGCACGGCCCGGGCCCTGCCCCGCAGGCCGGAAGCGGCGCGGAAAAGCGTAATGCCGGGGTCTCGGCGACGGTTCCGGCCGCCTTCGCCCGCCCGGGCGGCCCCGGCCCGTCCGTCTCGGCGCGGGGCGCCGCGCCCCGAGTTCACATGGTCGAGAGTCCGCGAACCGGGGGCGCGGCCGGAGGTTCGAACCTTGCATCACCGTCTGCATCGCCGTGGATCGGTCTGCGGTGATCGATCTGCGTGGATCGGTCTTGCCGTCTCCGCCGTTGCTCGGGCCGTTGCGCGGATCCGGTCGATGTCACCGTTCCCGTTCGCAGGGACTGATCCATGATGAACGCCCAGACCTACCGCGTGACCCTGGAGACCCGCGACGGGCGCCGCGTCCTGACCGCGATGGCCGAGCGGGAGGCGGCCCTGATGGCGGAATCCGTCCTGCGTCGCTACGCGGGCCAGACCCTCACCGTCGGCTTCAGCGTCGCCTGCACCGACCCGGAGGCGCGCCGCCGCATCGCCTATTACCTGACCGACGTCGCCCTCGAACTCGAGCTCGCCTGAGCGGGGCGCCCGCCGCCCGGATGGTCCGTGAGACCCGATGGCGCTGGACGAAAGAATTCCGGGTATGCGAGAACGCGGCCCCCGATGCCGAGGCGGGTCGGGGTGGCCGTCCGGCGACGGGTCCGGTCGATCGTCCGTGCTGGCCGCGGGACCCGGGGCCCGGGCCCCTCGATCGATCGGACGGGCCTGCCCAGGCATCCGGCTCGGCGCGACGGTCCGCTGCGAAGGGTTCGGAAGGTCGCGGTGTCTTCCTTTGTACAGGCATGTGTCAGGCCTGCCGGCCGGGCGATCCGAGCGGGTGTTCCTTAGGACCCAACGATGAGATTTTTCGTCAACAAGGATGTGAGTGGAGGGATTCACTTCTGGCTGGCGCCCGACAATCCGCGTGCGATCAGCAGGGTTTTCGTCTCCGTCGACGGGCGCCGGACCGCGGAACTGTCGGCCTGGATCACCGACGACAATATCCGCGCGAATGGCTGGCACTCGACCGGTCAATGTGTCTACATGATCACCGAGAAGGAATTGCCGGAGCTCGCTTCCGCGAACCGGATCGAGATCTTCGATGCCGATACGAACATCCTGATCTACCGGTCCATTCGGGAGAAGGTTTTCCTGCCGGCCAAGCTGATCAGTATCACCACGACCGTTCAGAAGAATACCTTCGTCGAACAGAACCTGTTCGATCTCTTCCAGTATAGCTACTTCAACGTCGACCGGCTTTCGGAAGAGGTCGTGCAGAGCATCATGCAGGGCCCCTGGCTGACGTCGTCGCTCATCACGGGGGCCGTGATTTTTCCCCGCTACGAGGTGTTCTTCCAGGACGACCATTGCGTGAGCGGCGTCCTCATCCAGGACCCCTTCGAGGAAATGGCCGCCCGCATGCGGTGGCTTCAGTCGAAGAAGGCGATCACGGACGACCCCGCGCAGAACTGGCGCCTGGGCGGGATGCTGGAATCCGTCCGCTTCGCGGCGAAGTACGATCTGTCGAACAGCCGAAACATCAAGCGCTTCCTGCGGATGCTGCCCGAGCCGTGCTACCGCTTCCTCTACAACCCGCTCTGCCGGCAATTCGGAACCCGCTCGCCGAGCGACCCGTTCGCGCCCGGCAACTCCATCGTCGCCATGGAGATCATCTCGCGGATCAAGGTCGTGGGGCACAGCGACTACACGAGCGAATATTATACCGCGCTCCTCGACCGCCTGGGGGTCGCTCCCATCGCGATGTCGCATCCGAAGCCTTCGGAGGACGTCCTCTCGCTCGCGGCCCTGTTGAGATCGGTCGACGCCGCGCGGGACATGGTCGCGTTCGACACGGTGATTTCCGATGCCGTTCGGCATGCCGTCGGAAAGAGCTGGCAATGATCGACGCCGGGGTCGCCGTTCGACGCCAGGCGCGGCGTGCCGGTCGAGGGCGGTCCGCGGGTCTCCCGGCCGTCCGGCTTCCCACCCATCCTGTGCCCGCGACGTTCTGAAAGCCCGACCCGAGCCATGTCCGAGGACGATGTTCATCGAGGTGTCGACGGATGGCTCTTTCTCGTCGGCGGAACCAACAGGGTCCTCGCCCAGACCCGAAAAAATCCCCACATCGACATCCAGCTCCAAGCTTGGCGGGATGTCTTCGCGCGTCGCTATCGTGCCTGCAAAAAAGCAGGGTGCGAGTATTTCACGATGATCGCGCCGGAAAAGATCTACATCTACGACAATAAGCTCGGAGATCTGTCGATCGATCCGCGATCGTCTCTCTGCAACCGCCTGCACCGGGGGCTGCTGTTCCATCCGATCCTGCGCCGATCCTATATCGAGCTGTCTCCGCACCTGCGCGCGCATCGCTCGGACGGCGATCTGTATCAGAGGACGGATACGCATTGGACGCTGGCGGGCTGCCAGATCGCCTATCGGCAGATCTGCCGGGCCTGTCGGGCGAGGGCGGTCGACGACTTCCACCTCAGGGAGCGCCGCCAGGAGCGGTCCGCCGGTGATCTCGGATCGAAGTTCGAGCCCGCGATCTCGGAAGATCGGACCTTCTACAGCCTGCAATCGGAGGCCACGCGGGTTTACGCGAACGCGAAGGCGTTGCTGTACGAGTCGCGGCAGACCGCCTCGCACCGGGGAATCCATCACGTCTATCGCAATTCCAGTGCGCGCGCGGATCCCCGGACGTTGATGCTGGTCGGCGATTCCTATGCGGACTTTCCCGCCGCGAGCCTGGTCGTCATGTTGGCCGAGACCTTCCGGGAGGTGCACTTCATCTGGTCGCCGGCGGTGGATTGGGCCTATTTCGCCCGCGTGAAGCCGGACATCCTGATCGGCCAGATCGCGGAGCGGTTTCTGCGCCAGGTGACGGCGGACACCTACGCGGTCGAGCCGTAGGCGCGCCACGGCTCCGGGCCCGAAGGCGCCGGTCCATCGCCGGGCGCGGCCGAGAAGGCCGCTGACGTCCCCCGTCAGGCGTTGGCCGAGGCCGGGGCGGCGCCGAGGGCGTCCGGGGCCGGGGTCGCCCGGGCCTGGACCTCGATGAACACCCGCGTCACGTCGGGGCTGCGCGCCTTGAGCCGGGCCTCGACCCGGGAGACCATGGCCTCGATCGCACCGGCGCTGAGGGCGTCGTCCATGTCGAGGCTGACGTTCACGAGGACGTCGGACGGGCCGAGATGCTGGGTCAGCACGGTGTTGACGTGGTGGACGCCCGGCTCGTCGCGCACCACGGCGCGGATCGCCGCCACGAGCTCCGGGTCGGCGGCCTCGCCGATGAGGAGGCCGTGGGTCTCGATCATCAGGAAGGCCGCCATCCCGATCAGGATCAGGCCGATGCCGATGGAGGACCAGCCGTCGAGGGCGGGCATGTCGAGAACCCGGGCCAGGATTACGCCGGCCAGCGCCACCACGAGGCCCATCAGAGCGGCGACGTCCTCGGCCAGCACGGTGAACAGGGCCGGGTCCTTGCTCCGGCGGATGGCGGCGAGCGGCGGCCGCTGGCCCTTCTCCGCCCAGAACGCCTTCAGGGCCACGAAGCAGGAATAGCCCTCGGCCATCACCGAGAAGCCCAGGATCGCCACGTTCACCCAGAAGCCCGAGACGGGGTAGCCCCAGACCACGGCGTCCACCGAGGGCTCGGGGTGCTGGAGCTTGTGGATGCCCTCGTAGACCGCGAAGGCGCCGCCGCCGAGGAAGATGAACAGCGCGACGATGAAGGCGTAGAAGTACACCTCGCGGCCGTAGCCGAACGGGTGCTTCGCCGTGGCCGGACGCTGCGACCGCTTCAGGCCGATGAGGAGCAGGATCTGGTTGGTGGTGTCGACCACCGAGTGGACGCCCTCGGCCAGCATCGCCGAGCTGCCGGTGAGGAAGGCGCCGACGAACTTGGCCGCCGCGATGGCGAGGTTGGCCCCGGCCGCGGTGTAGATGGCGCTGGTGCTCTCGTGGGCCATGCGATGGCGATGCTCTCGGGGGGGATCGGTCGGACCTGCGGCGACGCGGGCCCGACCCGCCGGCAGGGCGCGGCGTTCGGACAAGCGTTGCCGCTGGGGCGAAGCGCATCCAACGCACGGGAGCCTCGGAAGGTTCTCCGTCCCCGACGGTTCCGCGCGGAATGATCCCTGGCCCGGCTCCGCGCATCGGGCCCTTCCTGGGGCAAGCCGCCGACGCCTCACCCCACCGAGGGATCGGGGGGCCGGAGGATCAGGACGCCATCACCAGCATCCAGAGGGCCATCCCGACCATCATCAGGTTCTCGGTCAGCGAGACGAAGCCGAGCGGCACGTTGCTCGATCCGCCGACGCAGGCGCATTTCAGTTCGCGCTTGTCGATGTAGACCGCCTTGAACACCGAGACCGCCCCCACCGTGCCGATGAACAGCGCCACCGGGATCGAGAGCCAGGACAGTGCCCCGGCCAGCATCAGGAGCCCGGCCAGCGCCTCGCAGAACGGATAGGCGTAGGCGTAGCGCACCCAGCGCTTGGCCAGGAGGTCGTAGCCCAGGAACATCGACGAGAAGCGCTCGATGTCCTGCAGCTTCAGGATCGCCAGCACGCACATGCTGAGGGCGATGAACCATTCCGCCGCCCGCACGGTGAAGGGGGAGCCGAAGGCCGCGTGGCTGGCGGCCGACGCCATCAGCGCGGTCATGGCGAAGACCGCGATCACGGGCGTGTAGGTCGTGGCCTGGGGGTCCGGAACGGACCGGCCGAGGTGCCGGCGCAGGTCGTCGTAACCGCCGACGCGCTGGCCGGCGATGAAGGTCTGCGGCGTGGTCTTCACGTCGTGCTCGGCCTTGAAGCGGTCGATCTCCTCCCGCGTCGTCAGCCAGCGGTCCTCGACCGCGAAGCCCTCGCGCTCGAGCAGGTCCTTGGCCTTCAGGCCGTAGGGGCAGGTGTGCTCCGGCATCACCATGCGGAACAGGGTGGCCGTCCGGGCGGGACTCGACATCTGGGGCTCCTCGACGGGTGACCCGGCCCGGGAGGCGGTTCGAAACTCCGCCGGGTCGGCCGCGCGGCGGGATGCACCGGCGGCCGGTGCGTAGATGGGGCTTCCCATGGTGGGAAGGTCAAGGGGGGTGCGAACGATTCGTTGCAGCGGAGGCGTAAGAAAGATCCTGGGTTGCAAAGGGGCGGCCCTTCGGCAGGCGTCCGACGCGACGTCCGTGCGGCGAGATCGGGGGGCGAAGCGCCGTGAGCGCCGAAACGGCGCGGTCCCACGGCGCGACCGCCCAGGTCTGGGACGAAGGAGGCCGGGATGAGGTGGACGGGGTTGGTCGGCCTGTGCATCGTGCGCGCCGACCCCGTCGAACCTTCACCGGAGCCGGCCGCATGACCGTCACGCCCGCCTATGATCCCGACAACGTCTTCGCGAAGATCCTGCGTGGGGAGATTCCCGCCGAGCGGGTCTACGAGGATGCCGACACCCTCGCGTTCATGGACGTGATGCCCCAGGGGGACGGCCACACCCTGGTGATTCCCAAGGCCCCGGCGCGGGGCCTCCTCGACGCCGACCCGGAGGCCCTCGCGGCCCTGGCGCGGACGGTGCAGCGCGTCGCCCGGGCGGTCAAGGCGGCCTTCGCGGCCGAGGGGCTCACGGTGTTCCAGTACAACGAGCCGGCCGGCGGGCAGACGGTGTTCCACCTGCACGTCCACATCGTGCCGCGCTTCGAGGGCGTGCCGCTTCAGCGCCACACGGGCGGCATGGCGGACCGGGCGGTCCTGGCGGAGCACGCCGCCCGCATCCGGGCGGCCCTCGCGGCCGGCTGAGTCAGGCGGCGCCGCTCACCGGCGGGCTGGCGAGGAGCCGGCGCAGGGCGGCGTTCTCGGCCTCGAGTTCGCTGATCCGGCGCACCAGGGCGAGCATCGCGGCGGCCTCGTCCGCCGGGGGCGGAGCCGCGGCGGGCACGGACACGGGCACGGGCGCCGGCGCGGCCTCGTCCACGAAGGTGATGCCGATGCCGTCCGCCCGGCGCCAGCACAGGGTGGCGCGGTAGGTCCGGTCCTTCTGCGGAATGTAGAGGTCGAAGCTCTCGGGCAGCGTCGAGGTCTCGGTCAGGGCGAGCCGGGCGCCGGAGGCGGACAGGTCCCGGACCAGGCAGTCCATGGTCGAGGCACCCTTGTTGAAGATGATCCGGCCCTTGAGGAAGGTCCTCAGGCGCGACTCCCTGCGATGCTCCGACATGCCGTGCTGCTCCACCCTGGGGCGGTCTCCGACTCCGCGTCCCATGCGGGGCACCCTGGCACGGCGCCCCTTAAGGAATGATCGCCGCGATGCGCGCGCGCGGCGGCGGACCGGATGCCGCGTTCTCCCTTCGGGTCAGTGGAAGCGGCTGTCCATGGTCTGGAACAGGTAGAAGCCGTTGAAGCGCACGGCGGTCTCGGCCGCGCGGTCGTCGAAATCGGCCGGGGCGTCGCCCACCGCCGCGAGCTTGCCGCCGAAGGCCCAGCGGCCGTTCCCGAGGAAGGGCGGCACGGCGCGGCTCTCCGGCACGGCGCAGCACAGGCCCTCGATGCTCCTGAGGCAGAAAACGTTGTAATTCTGCATCGGTCAATCTCCGATTCGCCCACCCAAGCTACGCCCTAAGCGGGCAATCGGACAGCACTGTGTCGATCAGGTCTCCGGAACGTTACGGGCCAGGTCTTCGAGCCAGGGCCGGGCGCTTCCATCGGAGGGCGCGCGCCAGTCGCCGCGCGGCGACAGGGAGCCCCCGGCCGAGACCTTGGGTCCGTTGGGCAGGGCGGAGCGCTTGAACTGGCTGAAGCCGAAGAAGCGCTGCAGGAAGACCGCGAGCCAGCGCCGGATCTCTCCCAGGTCGTAGGCGCCGCGCTCGGAGTCCGGGAAGTCCGGCGGCCAGGACCCGGTGCCCGCGTCGCCCCAGGCGTGCAGCGCCAGGAAGGCGATCTTCGCGGGCGGGAAGCCGTAGCGCAGGGTGTAGAACAGGTTGAAATCCTGCAGCGCGTAGGGGCCGATCACCCCTTGCGTGCTCTGCGGCGTCGCGCCCGCGTCCACCGGGACCAGCTCGGGCGAGATCTCGGTGGCGAGGATCGCCCGCAGGGTGACGCCGACCTCCGGCCCGACCTGGCCCGAGGCGATGACCCAGCGGATCAGGTGCTGGATCAGGGTCTTGGGCACCCCGGCATTGACGCCGTAATGGCTCATCTGGTCGCCGACGCCGTAGGTGCACCAGCCGAGCGCCAGTTCCGACAGGTCGCCGGTGCCGATCACGAGGGCGCCGTTCTGGTTGGCGAGGCGAAACAGGTAGTCGGTGCGCAGGCCCGCCTGCACGTTCTCGAAGGTGACGTCGTAGACCGGCTCGCCGCGTCCGAACGGGTGGTCCATTCCGGTGAGCATCACGGTGGCGGCCTCGCGGATGTCGATCTCGCGGGCGGTGGTGCCGAGCGCCCGCATCAGGGCGTGGGCGTTGGTCTTGGTGCCCTCCGAGGTGGCGAAGCCCGGCAGGGTGTAGGCCAGGATGTTTGTTCGCGGGAGGCCGAGCCGATCCATGGCCTTGGCCGCGACGATGAGGGCGTGGGTCGAATCGAGGCCGCCCGAGACGCCGATGACGACCTTCTTCGTCCCCGTCGCCTCCAGGCGCCGGGCGAGGCCCGCCACCTGGATGTTGTAGGCCTCGTAGCAATCCTGGGCGAGGCGGGCCGGATCGGCGGGCACGAAGGGGAAGCGCTCGACCGTGCGCCGCAGGCCGAGGTCGCCGGCTGGCGGATCGAGCCGGAAGGCCACCCGGCGATAGGTCGGCCCGCGGGGCGCGGCACGGCCCGAATCGTCGAAGCTGCCCATCTGGAGCCGCTCCTGGGCGAGGCGGCCGAGATCGATGTCGGCCAGGGTCATCACGGGCTCGGACGCGAAGCGCGGCCCCTCGGCGAGGCGCTCCCCGTTCTCGTCGATGCTGGTCTGCCCGTCCCAGGAGAGGTCGGTGGTGGATTCGCCGGTGCCGGCGGCGGCGTAGACGTAGGCGCAGAGGCAGCGCATCGAGGCGGCCTGCGTCAGCAGCGCGCGGGAGTCCGCCCGGCCCACCGTGATCGGGCTGCCCGACAGGTTGGTGAGCACGGTGGCGCCGGCCAAGGCCGCGTCGATGCCGGGGGAGGCGGGCACCCAGAGGTCCTCGCAGACCTCGACGCCGAGCACCAGGTTGGGCACGTCCGCGGCGGCGAACAACAGGTCGGTGCCGAAGGGCGCCTCCAGGCCGGCGACCCGGATGCTCTCGCCCGCGATCCCGGCGCCGGAGGCGAAGTGGCGCTTCTCGTAGAACTCCCGGTAGGTCGGCAGGAAGCTCTTCGGGATCACCCCGAGGAGCCGGCCGCGGTGGATGGCCAGGGCGCAGTTGTAGAGCCGGTGGCCCCAGCGCAGGGGCGCGCCGACGACGAGGACGGGCTGGAGCGCGGCCGAATCCGCCACGAGGCGCGCCACTGCCGCCTCCACCGCCTCGAGCACCGTGACCTGCAGGAACAGGTCCTCGATGGCGTAGGCCGAGACGCAGAGCTCCGGGAACACCGCCACGGCGACCCCGGCCTCGTCGCACGACCGGGCGAGGGCGAGGATGCCTTCAGCGTTGCGGGCCGGGTCGGCCGGGTGGCTGCGGGTGGTGCAGGCGGCGACCCGGGCGAAGCCGTGCCGGTAGAGGGAGCGGAAGCCGGGATCGGCCGGGGCGGACGTGGTCGCCGAGGGACTGGGCAAGGGGCGGGGCTCCGGACTGATCGCGCCGCACCTTAACCCCTGCCGCCATCCGCCTCCAGCGCAAGGGTTCGGCGGCGTGCCAAGGGGCCCAGCGAGGGGCCCGGCGAGGGGCCGGGCGAGGGGGCTCCGGGTTCGACGGGCGCGGTTCGGTGGTCCCGGTTCAGGCGATCGGGCCTCGGTCGCGCGGTCAAATCAAGCGTCTGTTAACGACGATGCCCCTAACTCAGCGCTGAACCGCGCCGCTCCCGGCGGCGGACCCGTTTTGAGTACATCCGGCCAATCATGCGCGCATCGGGACGGCTCCCCTACTCCCATCGTGATCCTTCGCGCCCCGTTCGCGGCGGCGACCGCCTCGGCCTGTCGATCGGCGCCCTGGCGCACCGGTTGATGAACCTGCGGGCGACCCTCTCCCGCCGCCTCGCCGGCCCGCCGCAGCGGCCGGACTACACGGTGGCGGCCACCCGCCCGACCCCGAGCTGGATGACGAGCCCGCAGGCCCTGGTCGGCCGCAACGAGGTCGGCCTCGCCTTCCGGCCCGCCCCCGCGATCCAGGCCTGGCCGGCCCAGGTCTTCGACGACCGCGCCACCCTCGACATGATCCCGCGCCGCGCCGCCCCCGCGGTCGGGTTCGACGACGGCCAGATGGAGGCCGACACGCCCGCGCCCCGCGTCCTGATCCGGACCCCGCGCCGCCCGGCCGCGATCATGCCCGAGGCGGGCGAGGCCCCGGCCCCTGCCGCGGCGGCCCCGGCCGGACCGGCCGTGCGCTACACCCGCACCCCCGATCCCGTCCTGCACGAGCGCCGCCAGCGGGCGCTGGACGCCGAGCGCGCCGCCCGCGCCCAGGCCCATGCGGAGGCCGAGGCGGAGGCCCTGCGCCTCCAGGCCGAGCAGGACGCGCTCCGGCTCGAGGCCGAGGCGCGGGAGCAGGCCGCCCGCGCGGCGCAGGCGGAGGCCGAGGCCCTGGCCGCCCAGGTGCCCGAGCCCCTGTGGCGCCAGCCCTTCGTCGCCCCCCCCGGCGTGCGCTTCTTCCGCAGCCCCGACCGGCGCCAGGTCCGTCCCGACCCGGAGGCTCCCGCCGCGCTCGCGCCGGAGCCCACGCCGGTCGAGGCCGTCCCTGTCGAAACGTCTCTCGCCGAAACGTCTCTCGCCGAGACCGCCCTCGCAGACACCGCGCCCGTCGAGATGGCCGTGATCCCCGACGATCGCGACTGGTCGGACGTGCCGGACTGGTCCGAGGTCCAGGCCTGGTTCGACGGCCGCGACGGCGCCGCCCTCGACGCCTGGTCGGCGATCCAGGCCGAGCCCGGCCCGCTGCCGGCGTTTGAGATCGCCGCCTCCGAGATCGTCCCCTCCGAGATCGCCACCGCCGAAAGCCCCGCCTCCGAGCGCGGGGCCTTCGACGGCGCTGCAGCACGGGTCGAGCCCGCGGCCTCCGCCCCGGCCGACGCGACCGCCGAGACGGCGCCGGCCCGGGCGGGCTACCGCCTGGAACACCTCGTGCGGTTCGAACCCTTCGGCCCGCCGCGCCCGGTCGAGGGCCAGGACAACGCGGTTCCGGGGGCGGCGCCGGTCCGTCCCACCCCGCTCCACGCCATGGCGGCCCGCGCGGCGATCCGCGCCGGCCGTCCGGCCGCCCCCGTCGGCGCCGCGGCCCTGGTGGCTGCCCCGATGGTCGCGGCTCCGATTCCGGCCCCCTCCCCTGCCCTGCCGGGGGCGATGCCGTTCATGCCGGTCGCGCCCTTCGAGCCGGCGCCTGTCGCCCCTGCCCCTGTCGTCCCTGCCCTTGTCGCGGCGGCGCCCCCGGCGGCCGAGCCCGCCTTCGTGCCGACCCCGATCCCGGCGCGCCCGGTGCTGCTGCGCAATCCCAAGGGCCTGTCCGCCCCCGAGCCCGAGATCGAGGCTCCGACGCCCGTCGCGTCGACCGATTCGGTCGCGTCGACCGACGCGGTCGAGGGGTCCGTTCCGGTCGAGGCCGAGGCGCCCGCCCCCGCGGCGGAGGCCGTCGCGGCGCCGGAGGTCCCGGCCGTCCACATGCCGCGCGCGATCCTGCCCGAGCGCCCGCTCCTCATCCCGGCCGGCCGGCACGTGCCGATGTCCTTCGTGGAGAACGCCGACTACGAGCACCCCGCCCTCGACCTCCTGGCCGAGCCGCCCCTGAACGAGACGGAGGAGGTCGATGCCGACGTGCTGGAGCAGAACGCCCTCAACCTCCAGCAGACGGTGCAGGATTTCGGCGTGCGCGGCGACATCCTGGCCGTGCGCCCCGGCCCGGTGGTCACCCTCTACGAGCTGGAGCCGGCGCCCGGCACCAAGTCGAGCCGCGTGATCTCGCTCTCGGACGACATCGCCCGCTCGATGTCGGCGGTCTCCGCCCGCGTCGCCGTGGTCCCCGGCCGCAACGTCATCGGCATCGAGCTGCCCAACGACACCCGCGAGACCGTGTACCTGCGCGAACTCCTCGCCTCGGCGGATTTCGGCATGAGCAAGCACAAGCTCGCCCTGTGCCTGGGCAAGAACATCGGCGGCGAGCCGATCATCGCGGATCTGGCCAAGATGCCCCACCTGCTGGTGGCCGGCACCACGGGCTCGGGCAAGTCCGTGGCCATCAACACCATGATCCTGTCGCTCCTCTACCGGATGAAGCCGGAGGAGTGCCGGCTGATCATGGTCGACCCGAAGATGCTGGAGCTCTCCGTCTACGACGGCATCCCGCACCTGCTCTCCCCCGTCGTCATCGACCCGAAGAAGGCGGTGATCGCCCTGAAATGGGCCGTGCGCGAGATGGAGGAGCGCTACAAGAAGATGTCCAAGATCGCCGTGCGCAACATCGACGGCTACAACGCCCGCATGGCGGAGGCCCGGGCCAAGGGCGAGACCATCACCCGCGAGGTCCATACCGGCTTCAACCGCGAGACCGGCCAGGCCGTCTACGAGACGGAGGAGATGGACCTTTCGGCGCTGCCCTACATCGTGATCGTGGTCGACGAGATGGCCGACCTGATGATGGTGGCGGGCAAGG
>NZ_LMRM01000010.1:0-172014 GCF_001426045.1 Methylobacterium sp. Leaf94 | reverse complement strand
CGCCATCACGCGCAGGCTGCCTAACCTCTCACCCCAGATGGACCAGAGCCTCCGCTCCTGAACACCGCTGAATGTCCCAAATCATCTGACGACGGACACCGACACGTCCGCAGGATTCCCGCCTCGCCGTCATGGCGGAAGCGCGCGACGACGAGGCGGGCAGCTACCGGCTCCTCATCGTCAAGGCCGAGGGGGGCGCCGCCGTCGATGCGGCCCTCGGCCTGATCAAGGCCGCTCTCGGCAAGGCCTGAGACCGTCCAGCGCACAGGCCTGTGGACGAAAACCCGGGTTGTTAACCTTGGACCTTCTCTCGACTCCAGCCGCGGCAGCGACGCGGACAGGGTCTTCTCGACGGCCGCGCTGGGCGGCCTGCTGACGAGGCCCAAGATGCCGAAGAGAAATAGAGAGCCCGAGCTCACGACCGAACAGCTACAGGACCTGCTCAACCTGGCACGGAAGACGCGCGAATCCATGTCTACAATGGACGGGCCCAACCAAGCGCTCATGCTCCTGCGCACATTCAACATGGCGGACCGCGTCTACGGTCTCTGGCCGGACTCGTCACGTCCGTGCGGATACGCCTACAAGATCATGAAGGGCGAACTCGGCAGTGCTGCCATGCGGCGGGTCGCAAGGAATGCCGAGATCTCCGTCGCGGGAGTCTTCCAGGAGAGTGAGGACCACGCCGACCTTACGCGCGAGATCTATGTCGGGCTCGAAACGAGTGGCGAGGCCTACCCCGAGACGTACGCGCAGGCCTTCAATTTCTGGATGGACATCGTGCCCGCCCATTTCGAGGACACGAAGGCGCGCATCCGAGTTCTCCTCGGCTGACGTCACGTCCGAGCGATAGAAGGCAGAGTGCCCCGGAGATGGTCCGGGGCCCTCTCGCTTTCAGGCGTCCTCGCCGTCGTCCTCCGCCTGCCCGAGCCGACGCTCCTCGGGCAGGTCGGGGGTCGCTGCGAGACGCTCCCGAATCTGCCCCAGGGTGACCGGGGCATACGACCAGCGGTCGACGCCGACGTCGCAGGACTGCGAGGTGTCCGGCAGCATGCCGTGCGTGTGCCCGAAAAGCTGGATGCTCCCTCGCCACGCGCCGGGCCAAGCCCGCATCGGGTAATGGCACATGATGACCCGGGTGCCGTCGACCTTGCGGCTAACGAGATCGTGCTGCTCGTGCCACGCCAGGCTCGTCACCCGCGGCTTGTCGTGGTTGCCCCGGACGAGGAACTTGCGACCCCGGAGCCGGCGGAACAGGTCGGCACACCGCTCAGGGGACGACCCCATCGCGAAGTCACCGAGGTGCCAGACCTCGTCGCGGGGGCCGACGACCGCGTTCCAGGCGGCCACGAGCATCTCATCATGCTCGGAGATGGTGTCGAACGGGCGCCGACTCATCCGCAAGACGCCGGCGTGGCCGAAGTGCGAGTCGGCGGTGAAAAACGTGGTCATCAGGGCAGCCTCCTTGGCGGGGGCTGCGCACGCGCGTCACGCCCCGGGGGTGGGTCTCGTCGGGCGGGGTAGCGCTATTCGTTTCACGGCGGCCTCGGTCGGCTGGTGAGGTGAATGGTCTAGTACGGTCACCTTAAGGAATCCCTGGACCCTTGAATCCTGTGACGCGGTGCGGAGACCGCCCGTTCCGGAGGTCCTCGTAGGCCGCCCGGCACCAGGGGACGTACTGGCTCGGCCCGCGCTTCTCCCACGGCTTCGGGCGCGGGCACGTCCGGGCGATCCACCGCAGGACGGTGTCGAGGTCGGCCCCCGGCCCAAGGCGGGCGGCCATCCTCTCGACGCAGTAGTCCCCACGCCTCCGGGGGCACCATGCGCACGTCACGCGCACCCGCCGGTAGGGGAAATCGGCGAGGCTCCGAGGTTCGCGCATTCGATCTTCGCACCCATTCCCCACCTCAAGCGTTCCCTATTTGTTCTCAAGAACGGAGGGATCAATGCTTAGCTTTCAGGACGTCGCGGACGCTGGGCCCGAGGAGCGCGACGCGATCATGCGGGCGCTCGCCGAGGACCTGATGGAGGCCTCGGGGCAGCGGCGCGGCGGAAGGGGATTCGTGCGGGCTGAGCGCCCGGCCGACGTCGCCCGGGCGCTAGGACGGGACCGCCGCGCTCAGACCGGGCCGGTCGTGCCTTCTGGTCTGCGCCGCTGCCGTTGCCGGGTCGTCCGCCCCTCGGCGTAGGCCCTGGCGGAGGCTGCGCGCCGGCGTGCTTGCTCCGCCGCGGCGTCCTTGATCCCGCGCTGGCGCTGATGCTCAGCGACGAGTTGAGCCTTGAGTTCGGTGCTGTCGGGAAGTTCGACGTCAATCCGGGCTAGCCGAAGCGCCTCGACCCACGCCTCCATCGGCTTGGCCTTCAGGGCTAGCATCTCGTCCCGCGTGTACCGGCGGGTCATGCCGTTGTTGTCGGTGACGTGGAGCAGGTCGCTCTTGGCGTGGTCCATGACGAGGCCCACCAGGTTGGACGAGATCCCGGCCTCTTCCTGAAGGTAGGAGGCAAAGGCCCGCCGGACATCATGGGGCGTTGCCCGGCAGCCGGGCATCGCGGCGACGTCGTGGGTCAGCGTATCTTCGTGGAGGTGCCAGTCAGTCCGGCCCCCAACGCGGCGAGCCCGAACCATCGGGAACATCCAAGGGGACCGCAGCTTGCCTGCTGTCAGAGCGTCCTCGGTGGTGCGCTCAATGTAAGCCTGCGCCCGGCGCCATGCGACCGGGGGCAGGGGGATAGCATGGCTACCGGCGAACGGGTCCCGCGCTGTCGGTGAACCCCTTCCGACCTTCCGATGCCCCTCCCACCAGATCCCCCAGCCCTCGCGCTCGGTCCAGGGCAGGAACTCCTCAACCCGCGCCTTGCAGATCGATAGGCGGCGCTGTGCCGTGAACACGAGGAGCTCGACTGCGAATCCGACGCTATCCACGAGGATGCCGGTCTGGGCGATGGACAGCATGATCGCGACCTCGCTCACGAACGGGAAGTGCTGCCTCGATTTCGTATCCCCGAGCTTCGGTGCCTTGAGTTCCTCCATGGCCTTCCGGGCAGCGCCGCTGAGGCGGACCTGCCCGGGCTCCGCCATCCAGGCCCAGAACCGCTTCGAAACGCGGACGACATCCCGGGCCTGGGACCGCTTTCCCTCTCTCACGAGGCCGGCCACCGCCTCAGCAACATCGGGTGCCTGGATGCGGGAGACGAACCGGTCGTCGAGGGCCCGCATTGCAGGGCAGCCGACGACAGACCTGTAGTTCCGCACGGTGTCAGGCCGGTAGACCTGCGCTGGGCTCTCGGCCTCCGCCTTGAGGTGCGCGACCCAGGCGTCCCGGGCCTGCCTGTATGTCCAGGTCTCAGGGGTGCGGTTCTTCGGCATGTGCGCCGGCACGACCACGGCCTCGCCCTTGGCCGCCTTCGCCACGAGCGCTGCCCTCTTGAGCGCGATCCAGGCTGGGTCTGGGACGCCAGCGCCTTCCTCGACATGGGCACGGACCGCAGCCCCAACGGAGCGAACCTGCACCGGCGTCCAATCGTCCGCGTCGCCCAGGCGGATGCGCAGAGGCTCACCCTCGTGCCGGAACCGCATCGAGTAGACCGCCGCCGTTGGTGTCAGCCGGAGCGTGGCTCCCTCGCACCCGCCGATGCTGACGTCACGCGCCGCCGCCCGGGTCGCACGGGCATCCTTGATCAGGTCCTCTATCTGCTTGCCAGTGAGAACGGCGACGGCTTTCCTGGGCATGCATGGCTCCGAGGTAGGCGTCTGCTCTACCGCGTAGCGCACCCGTAGCAAACGCGATCCGCGCTTCCGGGGTTTTGGATCCCCAGGTTGGGGACCGGCCAGGGTTAATCGAACCTTCCGAAATGCCCCGAAAAGAGGGCTTCTATAGAGGGGAAACGCGTTGTGACAGAGTCTCTTGATGACAGGTGGCGGGGGGCCTGCTACCACGATTTTGGCGCATGACTCCGTAGCTCAGCTGGATAGAGCAGCCGCCTTCTAAGCGGCAGGTCGTTGGTTCGAGCCCAACCGGGGTCGCCAGGTTCTTCTCAGAAAATCAAGATGGCAACTCGCGGGGGCGCCTTCATCTGGCGCCTCGCGGCGAGAACATTTGCGACCTATCGCCGGCCATTCTCCGGGTCTCCCGTCAAGTTCTCCCACGCCAAGTCCCACGCAGTCCCACCAAAAGCCGGAGCAGAGCCGAGGGCTCGCCGGACATGGAGACCCCATGCCCCCACGCGACACCAGCTTCCCCAAGGGCAACGACTGCCGATAGCCACACGCACTGCTTCGTCTGCAGCAGTTCGCGGTGGTATCGGTCAACGGGGGTTCCAAGGGGGCCGCCAGGAACCTCAAGGCCGAATACCTTTGGCTCGACCGGTTCGAGGAGATCATCCTCTGGTTCGACAACGACGAGTTTGGCCAGACCGCCCTCGAGACATGCGTCAAGATGGTCAAGGTCCGCGTGGCCAACGCACCGGCTGGCATCAAGGATGCCAAAATCCGGCTGAATCTCAAGCGCCCCGGCGACATCATGACCTGACCGGCTGGCTTTGGACCGGGCTGATTAAAAGGATCAGCCAGGACCGAACCAGCTGGACATGCGGCGAGGTTATCTACGATCAGGCCCCAGCGGTTCTCCATCAGGGTGTGACCGATGAAGCAGAGCTTGGCTTCCATTTCCGAACTTTTACGGTAGAGGCGGGCTTCTCGGTCCGTGGTGCTCGCGTGGGTCTCGTTCGAGCGCGTCTGACCCCTGAAGTCGACCTCGACGTTGCGCCCGCCGGCGGACGGCGGCGGATCTTTCCCTTGATCGTTGCCGCCCTGATCCTTGGGCTTGAAGCATATGAATCGACGCCCAGGCCTCGATCAGCGTCCCGTCGACGCTGAAGTGATCGCTGGACGGAAGCCGCCTGACCCGGGGCTGGGCCAGCACGGCGGCCAGGAACTGGGCCGCGATCCCACCGGCCAGGAGCCGGTCCCGGTTCCGGGTGAAGCTCGAATGGTCCCAGGCCTGATCGGCGATGCCCAGCCCGACGAACCAGCGGAACAACGGGTCGAACGCGAGCCGCCCCATCAGTTGCCGCTCAGAGCGGATCGAGTAGAACATCTGCAGGAGCATGGCCCGCAGCAGCATCTCGGGCGGGATCGACGAATGACCCATCCGGGCCGCATAGAGCGCCGAGAACTACCCGCTCAGGGCCGCCAGCGCCTCGTCCGTCAGTGTCGGATGGCTCGCAGAGGATGATCGGACCGGACCCAAGCCCCAAGGGCCACATACGAGAACAACGCTCCCGAACGCCGATCCGAGCCCCGCATCTGCCTCCCCCGCTTACTGCCAGGGAGCAGTGAATCATGCCAACTCCTGGCACGCCACGGACTTCCTCAACACCCTGCTAGACCATCCTCCTGCACGCCCGCCGGACCTTCCTGGTGGCCGATCACACCAAGTTCACGCGCCGGCCGATGGTCCAGGTGGGACGCCTTGCGCAGATCGACACGCTCTTCACGGACCGGCCGCCGCCAGAAATCGTCGCCCTGATGGAACGGCACGGGGTGAAGCTCGCATTGACCGGATCGGGAGGCGTCTCGCGAAGCCCTGATTTTCGCTTGCGACTATTCCTCGACAAAGGGAAATCCTCCTGGCGTCGGCATACGACGAGACCTGGAGGAGACTCATGACGTCAGGAGGGATCCGTCGGGCCGAGGGAGCCCCCTACGATCTGCTCGTCATCGGCGGAGGCATCAACGGCACGGGGATCGCTCGCGACGCGGCCGGACGAGGCCTCTCGGTCCTGCTCTGCGAGCGTGGGGACCTGGCCGAATTCACCTCGTCATCGAGCACGAAGCTGATCCATGGCGGCCTGCGCTACCTGGAATATTACGAGTTCCGCCTGGTGCGCGAGGCGCTCGCCGAGCGGGAACGCCTGCTGCGTCTGGCACCGCACATCATCTGGCCGCTCCGCTTCGTGCTCCCGTACGACGATGGACTCCGCCCGGCCTGGATGCTGCGGATCGGCCTCTTCCTCTACGATCATCTCGCGCGCCTGCGCACGCTCCCGCGCTCGGAGATGGTTCGCTTGCGAGCATCGCCGATGGGCGCGCCTCTACAGGGTCGGCTCTCGAAGGGCTTCGTCTATTCGGATTGCTGGGTGGAGGACAGTCGGCTCGTCGTCCTCAACGCGATGGATGCCAGGTCGCGGGGCGCCGAAATCCGAACACGGACCGGCGTCGAATCGGCCCGCCGCATCGATGGGTCCTGGACCGCAACCCTCCGCGACGTCGGCACCGGGCAGTCCGAGACCGTTCGCGCGAAGGCCGTCATCAATGCGGCCGGACCTTGGGTGAGCGAGACGCTGGGCACCACCCTCGGGATCAACAGCCGCGCGGCAGTCCGCCTGATCAAGGGCAGCCACATCGTCGTGCCAAGGCTCTACGAAGGCGACCAAGCCTATATCCTCCAGCAGCCCGACAAGCGCATCATCTTCGCGATTCCGTACGAGCACGACTTCACCCTGATCGGTACCACCGACGTACCTTACGAGAACGAGCCCGGCCCGGCGACGATCTCGGCGGAGGAGACGCGCTATCTCTGCGATTGCATCAACCGCTCCTTCGCCCGGTCGATCGACCCGAAGGATGTGGTCTGGAGCTACTCCGGGGTGCGCCCGCTCTACGATGACGCGGCAGCCGACGCCTCGGCGGTCACCCGAGACTACGTGCTCGACCTCGAGGATGGCGGTGGGCGGGCTCCAGCGCTCTCGGTCTTCGGCGGCAAGATCACGACCTACCGTCGCCTCGCCGAGCACGCGATGGAGAAGATCGCGCCACATTTCCCGGGGCTCAAGAAAGCCTGGACCGGCACTGCAGTCCTGCCCGGCGGCGCGATGCCGGCGGCGAATTTCGAAACATTTCTGGAGCAGTTCCGCCGAGAGGCTCCTTTCCTCCCGTCCGAGACCGCGCGGCGCCTCGCCCGAGCCTATGGGACCGAAGCGCGGACCATCGTGAAGGGCGCCCGCAGTCTCGCGGATCTCGGCGACGCCTTCGACGGCGGCCTGACGGCTGTCGAGGTCGACTATCTCGTTCGCGCCGAATGGGTGCGGACCGCCGAGGACATCCTTTGGCGCCGCTCGAAGCTCGGCCTGCGCACGAGTCCGAAAAGTGCCGCGCGCCTCGCCGCCTATATCGCGCGGAAGGCCGAAGCCGCCTGACGCCAACGCCTTCCGAAACGCCAAAGCCGGCGCGAAGACCGGCCCGGACATCTTCGACGCCGCTCCCAAGGGAGGAAGACGACCATGTCTCAGTATGTCGGCGCCATCGACCAGGGCACCACCAGCAGCCGCTTCATCGTCTTCGATCGCGAAGGGCACATCACCGCCTGCAGGCAGCGGGAACATGCGCAGATCTATCCGCGGCCCGGCCACGTCGAGCACGATCCGATAGAGATCTGGCGCAATACGCAGGCCGTCATGCAGGATGCCCTCGACGGGGCCGGACTGACGCCGAAGGACCTGCTCTCGATCGGCATCACGAACCAGCGTGAGACTACGCTGATCTGGGACCGGCGCACGGGTACTCCGCTTCACAATGCGCTGGTCTGGCAGGATACCCGCAACGATCGCCTCGTGACCGAGTTTGCTCGCCACGGCGGCCGCGATCGCTTCCGGGCGCTCACAGGCCTGCCCCTGGCGAGCTACTTCTCGGGCTTGAAACTGCGCTGGCTCCTCGACCATGTCGACGGCGCGCGAGAGAAGGCGGAAGCTGGCGACGTCCTATTCGGAAACATCGACAGCTGGCTCGTCTGGAATCTCACCGGCGGCCCGGACGGCGGCCTCCACGTCACCGACGTGACCAATGCCAGCCGCACCCAACTCATGTCCCTCGAGACCCTGGCCTGGGACGATGGCATGCTTACCATGTTCGGAATTCCCCGCGCGATGCTGCCGGGGATCGTCTCGTCGTCCCAAGTCTACGGAGAGACACGCCTGCCCTTCGCCGGGGTGCCGATCGCCGGGATCCTCGGAGACCAGCAGGCCGCCCTGTTCGGCCAGACCTGCTTTCGGCCGGGCGAAGCGAAGAACACCTACGGCACCGGCTGTTTCGCCTTGATGAACACCGGCGAGACGCCGGTGCCCTCGACCTGTGGCCTCGTGACGACGCTGGGCTACAAGCTCGACAGCGCGCCCGCGGTCTACGCGCTGGAAGGTTCCATCGCCATCACGGGCGCGCTGGTGCAGTGGCTGCGCGACAACCTGCACATGATCCAGGACAGCGCCGAGGTCGAGCGCCTGGCCACCACCGTGGAGGACAATGGCGGTGTCTACTTCGTGCCCGCCTTCTCTGGGCTCTACGCGCCGCACTGGAACGAGGGTGCCCGCGGCCTGATCATCGGCCTGACCCGCTATGCCAATCGCGGCCACATCGCCCGGGCCTGCTTGGAGGCTACGGCGTTCCAGACCCACGAGGTCCTGGAGGCGATGGAGAAGGATTCCGGCATCCCGGTGCGGGAGTTGCGCTCGGACGGCGGCATGGTCGCCAACGTGACCCTCATGCAGTTCCAGGCCGATATCCTCGACGTTCCAGTCGTGCGGCCGAAGGTGACGGAGACCACAGCGCTGGGAGCCGCCTACGCTGCGGGCCTCGCGACCGGATACTGGAAGAGCACGGACGACCTCGTGCGCAACTGGGGAATCGACCGGCGCTGGGAGCCAAATATGGACGCGACGCAGCGCCGGCGCATCACCGCGGCCTGGGGCCGGGCGGTGAAGCGCGCCTTCGACTGGGACAGGCAGGACGACTGACGTTCACCCCGACATCGACCACCTCGGAAACACAAGACGACGTCGGCGGACTTGCCATGACGTCGCCACTCCCGGGGGAGCTTCTCGGCACGATGGTGCTGATCATCCTCGGCAGAGGGGTTGTGGCTGGGGCCCTCTTGCGCGGCTCGGAGGCGGAAGGCGCGGGCTGAATCGCGACCACCGCTGGCTGTGCCTTCGCCGTCCTGGCTGGGCCTTCGCCGTCCTAGCCGGGATCTTCGTCGCCGCTGCGACGGGCAAACCCGACGCGCACATCAACCCCGCGGTCACGATCGCGGCGGCGATCGCCTCCGGGTGCTCACGAACGTCCGTAATGGGGCCGCCTGCGTCGTCACGGCCCTGAGCGGGGTGGACCCTGTCATCTTCGAAGCACGGGGTCGGCGGCTCGATGCAGCGGTCGCCACCGATTTACCGCGCGTCATCCGTTCGGATTTCTCCCTCGACTTGCCGGGGCACGCAGGGCCTGCGGACATGGCCGTCGGACAAAACCGATCGACGCTTGCCGGCAACGATCGTCACGGCTGGATGCGGTGGATCGATCTCCGATCAACCCTCTCGGCCGTCGAATGAGAGCTTGGCCGATCCGCAACAAGCTCAGGCGGTGTGGCGCTGGCCGACGACGAGGCGCAAGCCGGCCGGGCCGACGGACGCCTCGGCGAGGATGGCGGTGGCCTTGCGCGCCAGTTCTCCGCGCTGGAACGGCTTCTGGACGATGCGCTCGGCTCCGACCTCGCCCGCCTGCATCAGCGCCGCGGTGTCGGCGTATCCGGTGACAAACATCACGGGAAGATGCGGCCACCGAAGGCGGATCTGGCACGCGGCCTCGGCCCCGTTCATGCCTGGCATGGCGAAGTCCAGAACGATCAGGTCGACACAGGCGTCGGATTCGAGAGCGGAGAGAGCGGCAAGGCCAGAGCCCGCCTCGCGGATGCGATAGCCGTTCTCGGACAGGATCGAGGTGGTGATCTCGCGCACCGCACTATCGTCGTCCACCACGAGGACCACCGGCCGATCGCCCGCCCGACGCTGCTCGGCGCAGTCGATAACAGGCCGGAATGCCTCGCGGGCCGGGGAGGTGGCCTCCGCCCGCGGAAGGTAGATCCGCACCGAGGTGCCTTCGCCCACGCAGGTGTCGATGCGAACACCGCCGCCGGACTGCTTCACGAAGCCATAGACTTGTGCGAGGCCGAGGCCAGACCCCTTATCGACCGCCTTCGTGGTGAAGAACGGCTCGAACACACGGGCCAGGACCTCGGGCGCAATCCCGGTACCGGTGTCGCTCACCGCGAGCATCACGTACTCGCCGGGCACCGGCTCTTCCGCACGGGCAGGGGTCCGCGTCAGGGTGACGTTCGCGGTCTCGATGGTGAGGCAACCCCCCACGGCCATGGCGTCGCGCGCGTTGATCGCGAGGTTCAGGATCACGAGCTCGATCTGCGTCGCATCGACAAGGGCTGACCAGAGATCGGATTGCAGCGTCATCTCGATGCGCACCGCACCGCCGATCGAGCTCTGCAGGAGATCGCGCATGGACGAGACGGTCTGGTTCAGCTCCACCGGCGTCGGCTCCAGGCGCTGACGACGGGAGAAGGCGAGGAGTTGCGCCGTCAGGCGTGCTCCGCGGTCGGCGGCACCACGCATCATCTGAAGGCGGCGCTGCGACCGCTCGTCGGGGATGGCACGCTCCAAGAACTCGATGTTGCCGGAGATCACCGTCAGCAGATTGTTGAAATCATGGGCGACGCCGCTGGTGAGTTGGCCCACGGCTTCCAGGCGCTGAGCCTGGCGGAGAGCCTGCTCGACCCGCTCGCGCTCGGCAATCTGGCGGTGCAGCTCGGCATTGGCGGCAGCGAGGTCGCTCGTGCGCGTTTTCACACGGGCCTCTAGGGTCGCGTTGAGGTCCCGCAGATCCTGGACTGCGCGCTCGCGCTCGGCATGGGCGCGCGCCTCGGCGAGGGCGCGCAGGATGGTCCGGGGCAGGCGGTCGAGGCGCTGCTTGGTCACGTAGTCGGTGGCACCCCGCTTCAGGGCTTCCACCGCGACATCCTCACCGAGGGTGCCCGAGACGAAGACGAAGGGCGTACCCGGACAATGGGTGCGAGCGATCGCCAGGGCGCTGAGGCCGTCGAAGGTCGGCAGAACGTAGTCGGCGAGGATGAGGTGATGCCCGCAGGACGCAGCTGCAGCGGTGAAGTCCGGCGCGGTCATCACCCGGTCGATCGTATACGGACGCCCGAGATCATCGAGCACCGCACCGAGGAGTTCCGTATCGAGGTCGCTGTCTTCGAGAAGGAGGATTCTCAGGAGTGCCGGACCGACATCATCCTGCGTCGCCTGATCGGGCTGAGTCACGTGTTCGATGGCCAACCTCCTCCCCGATGCGGGGGCGGCTCGTTCAGGACCGCCCAGAACACGCCGAGATCCTGGATCGCCTCGAAGAATTCCGTGAACCCAACGGGCTTGACCACGAAAGCGTTCACGCCGAGGTCGTAGGACCGCACGAGGTCGGTCTCCTCCCGCGAGGAGGTCAGCATCACGACCGGAATCGCGCGGGTCCGGACATCGCCCTTGACCTGCGCGAGGACCTCCAGGCCGTCGACCTTGGGCAGCTTGAGGTCGAGGAGGACGACGGCTGGGTCGCGCGTATCCCGGCCCGCGAAGTCGCCGCGGCGATAGAGGAAGTCGAGTGCCTCCGCACCGTCGCGACAAATCACGATCTCATTGGCGAGTTGGCTCTTCTCCAGGGCGGCAAGGGTGAGTTCGATGTCGTTCGGATTGTCCTCGACGAGGAGGATCGGCTTCAGATCGGGCATGGATCAGCGCGCTTCCCTGGGGTTCCGCGACGATCGGGCTCGGTTCGCGGCATTCGGATTGGGCACCGCCCTCGGTGTCGGCAGCGTGAAGTAGAAGGTCGCGCCGTGTCCCACGGCTCCTTCGGCCCAGGTGCGACCGCCATGGCGCTCGACGATGCGCCGCACATTCGCAAGTCCGATGCCGGTTCCCTCGAATTCCTCCACCCGGTGCAGGCGCTGGAACACCCCGAACAGCTTGTCGACATAGGCCATGTCGAACCCGACGCCGTTGTCGCGCACGAAGAAGACGGCCTGCTCCGCTCCGTCGTCCTCCTGTCCGGTGTCGGGGCTCCGACCATCGAGACGACCGATCTCGATCGCCGCATCCGGCCGACCACGGGTGTACTTGACGGCGTTCGAGAGCAGATTTTCGATGACGAGGCGCAGCATCACCGGATCGGCGTTGACCCGTCCGAGCTGTCCGATGGTCCAGTGGATCGTCCGCTCCGAGGAGACGTCACGAAGCACAGAGCGACGGACCTCCTCGACCAGCGCGTTGAGATCGCCGGCGACCGGGTTCAGGGCGTTGCGGCCCATCTGCGAGAAGCGCAGCAGGTTGTCGACCAGAGTACCCGCCGAGAAGGCCGCCTCGATGATCGTGTTGATGTAGTGCCGCCCCTTCTCGGATAAGAGGCTGCCTTCGCGCGATCGCAACAGCTCCGAGTACCCGACGATATGCCGGAAGGGCGCGCGGAGGTCGTGGCTGACCGAGTAGGAGAAGGCTTCCAGTTCCTTGTTGGAGCGCTGCAATTCCTCGCTCAGGGAGGCGAGCTCCTCGGCCCGCCGCAGAACGATCCCGAGCACGGAGGCCCTAAGGTCCTTCACCGATTCGATCTCAGCCCGCATCCAGGGGAGGGCGCGGTTCTGCAGTGTCTCCTTCCAGATGGCGAAGGATTGCCGAGGGTGCAATCGTTCGAGGCCGCCGGCCGGATCGGGCACGGCGGCCTTGGTCGGGTCGCCGCCCCACTTCACCGTGCGCACCACCTCGGGTCGGAACCAGAGCACGTAGCTGGCATATTTCTGCGAGATCGAGATTGCCAAGAGGCCGCTCGCCCGTTCGGCGAAGGCGCGTGCCGGCGGATAGACTTCACTCAGCGCATCCGTGGCGACGAGGTCGGCACCGCCGGGTCCGCTGGAGAGCCATTGGTAGATTGCCCGCACTTCGGATTCCCGCGGCGTCGCGCCGAGGAGCCGGCAGGTGTCCGAGGTGATCACGGCCGCGCCTGATGCTCCGGCGAGGGCCAGGACGTCGTCGGAATGCTTCAGCAAGCCGTCGAGGAAGTTTTCCTCTTCCGCCATGAAGCCGAGGAGCCGCGACTGGATCGCCCCCAGGCGCAGGCGCTGTTCGGTCTCCGCGCCACGCTCCTTGGCCGCGAGCTGAAGCGCGAAGATGCGGGTGAGGAAGTCGCAGGCGTTGCGGGCCTGGAGCGGCACGCGGCGGGGCTCGGCATTGTGGCAGGAAATCAGGCCCCAGAGGACGCCGTCGACCAGGATCGACACCGACATCGACGCCATCGTGCCCATGTTGCGCATGTACTCGACATGCACCGGCGAAACGCTGCGCAGAATCGACTGGCTGAGGTCGAGGGGCTCCGCGTCCTCGCCGGCCTCCCGCAGGATGGGGACCGGCCGGTACCCGGCATCGGGGATGATCCGCAGGCGGTTGCGCCGGTAAAGCTCCCGGGCCTGGGCGGGGATGTCGGACGCGGGAAAGCGGAGGTCGAGGTAGGAGGGCAAGGCGCCGTTGCCATCCTCGGCGATGACGGTGCCGTGCCAGTCCCGGTCGAACCGATAGACGAGGGTACGGTCGAAGCCGGTGATGTGGCGGATGTCGACGGCCACGAGGTGACACAGCGCGGCGACGGAGGCGGCGTCGTGCAGACCCTCCACGAAGCGGCTCAGGCGCGGGTAGAGCGCGTCGAGGCTGTGATCGGATGCGAAGACGCTCGCGACCGCCTCGAATTCCAGAATGATGAGCCCGGCCGAGCGATGGATCGCGAGGTCGTAGGCGAGGGGCCCCTCGGGGGTGGCCAGGGTCACGGTGCGCAGGTATTGGGCGCCGTCGCGCTCGGATTCCGCCGCTCCCTCCAGCAGGAGGCCGGCGAGTTCCGGAAAGACCGCATCGCAGGGTTGGCCGAGGCAGGCCTCGACACCCCCGGGGACGTTGGCACTTGCCTGGACGATCCGGCCGTCCGTCGCCCGGAGGGCGAGGAGGAAGCCGTGCGGCTGGAGCGTCCCGAGGCGGTGGATCGGCTCACGGTCGCAGACGGTCAGAGCTTCGGCGGGCGGCAAGCCCATGTCCAACCCCCGCGAATCCACCGTCAAAGCCTCCGCTCCCCCCGACCGTCCTCGTCATGCGCGTCCTCTCGCGGTTGGTTACGCGGATCGCGCGGGCGGCGCAACGCGACCCGGCGCGCGGCAGCCACAACAGACCGCGAGAACTCCCGTACCCCGTCGCGCCCGCCAGCCCCGCAATCTCCGGTCGACATCCCTGCGGGCCGCTCTAGCTTCCGCAGAGGATCGACTCCGTCCAACGCGGCGGGATCGACGACAAGGGGGGACGCTATGGCGAAGCGCGAGCGCATGGAACCGACGCCGCCAGAGCTCCTGAGCCCCTGGCGGACCGAGGCGCGGGCCAGGCTGCAGGCCGAGGCACGCGATTTCGCCCGGGACGTCGTGATGCCGCTCGCCGACGCGCTCGATCCGCAGAAGGCGGAGATGCCGCGAAGCCTCATCGATCAAATGGCCGCCAAGGGCTGGTTCGGCATCACGATCCCGGCCGAGCAGGGCGGCCTCGGCCACGGCGTGTTCGAGTACTGCCTCGTCTCCGAGGAACTCGCCCGGGCCTGGCTCTCGGTGGGCAGCATCCTGGCGCGGGGCCAGGGTCTCGGCACCCAGACCCTCGATCCAGAGCGGCGAAAGGCCCTTCTCGAGAAGTCGGCGAAGGGACAGTGGATCGGCGGCATCGCCCTCTCGGAGCCCACCGCCGGCTCGGACCTCGCCGGCGTGCAGACCCGGGCGGTACGCGAGGGCGACACCTGGGTGTTGACCGGAACCAAGCGCTGGGCGGGCTTCGCCAAGGCCGCGGACTTCGTCGAGGTCTTGGCCCGGACCCGCGATCCCGAGCCCGGCGAGCCACGCTCGGCGGGGCTCGAACCCTTCCTCGTCGTGAAGGAGCCCGGTACCTTTCCGCCCGGCATGACCGGCCGGGTCATCGACAAGATCGGCTATCACGGCTTCCTCACCTTCGAACTGGACCTCGACGGCGTGCGGGTGCCGGAGACCGATCGCCTCACCGGGCTCTACGGCGACCAGGGCGCCGACGCGGATTCCGGGGGCTTCGCTTCGGTCCAGCGGGGGCTCAACATCGCACGGGTGCACACGGCGGCCCGCGCGGTCGGCGTGGCCCGGGCGGCCCTGGAGGATTGCCAGGCCTATCTGCAGGAGCGCGAGCAGTTCGGGCACCCGATCGGCGACTTCCAGGCCCTGCGCTTCGCCCTGGCCGACATGGCGGCCGACGTCGCCCAGGCCCGCGCCTTCTGGAACCAGGTGGCGCACCTGCTCGACGCCGGCGAACCGGCCGAGAGCGAGTCGGCCATGGTCAAGCTCGTCGCCACCGAAATGGCGGTGCGGGTCACCAACCAGGCGATGCAGCTCCATGGCGGGAACGGCTACACCACCGAACGCCGGGTGGAGCGCTACTGGCGCGACGCGCGTCTGACGACGATCTTCGAGGGAACGAGCGAGATCCAGCGCCGGATCATCAGCGACCGGATGCTGCCGAAGCCCTGACGCACCGGTACCGACGTCAGCGTCCGACCATCACCAGACGCAGCTTGTCGGCGAGATCCTCGCGCCGGTAGGGCTTGCTGAGGAGCGGCAGGTCGACGGGAACGCCCTGCTCGCCGAGGGCCGAGCCGGTATAGCCCGAGGCGAGCAGCACCCGCAGACCGGGACGCAGGGCCCGGGCGTGGGTCGCGAGCTCGACGCCGTTCATCCCGCCGGGCATGACCACGTCGGAGAACAGGATGTCGATGCGCTCCGGTCCCTTCAGGCGTTCCAGCGCCTCGGCCGCATGGGTGGCGGTGAGGGTCCGGTAGCCGAGTTCCGACAGGCTCTCCACCGCCATCTCCAGCACGGCGGCCTCGTCCTCGACCACCAGGACGACCTCGCCCTCCGCGGCCCGACGCAGCGGCAGGAGCCCGTCCGTCCGGGCGGCTTGCACGACCGGCTCGGCCGAACGCGGCAGGTCGATGGTGAGGGTCGTGCCCTGGCCCGGCACGCTCGCGACCCGGACCTGCCCGCCGCCCTGGCGCGCGAAGCCGTAGACTTGGCTGAGACCGAGGCCGGTGCCCTTGCCCACATCCTTGGTGGTGAAGAACGGCTCGAAGGCCCGGGCGGCCGTGGCCGCATCCATGCCGAGCCCGGTATCGGTGACCGTGACGCGGACGTAATCGCCGGGGGACAGATCGGGCCAGGCCGCCCGGCGCTCCGGGGTGAGGGACAGGTTCTCGGTCCGGATCGTCAGGGTGCCGCCACTCGGCATGGCGTCGCGGGCATTCACTGCGAGGTTCAGGATGGCGCTCTCGAATTGCCCGGGATCGAGGCGGACGGGATCGAGGGCCGCGTCGAGGTCGAGGACGATGTCGACGGTCTCGCCAACCGCGCGCTGCAGCAGGCCCTGGAAGTCCTTGATGAGGTGGTTGGGATTGACGGTCTCGGGTCGCAGGACCTGCCGGCGCGAGCACGAGAGGAGCTTCTCGGTGACCTCGGCTCCGCGCCGGGCCGCCGTCATCGCCGAGGTCGCCAGCCGCTCGACCCGCTGGGCGTTGTCGGGCCGGCGCACGATCATGTCGAGGTTTCCGACGATGACCGTGAGGAGGTTGTTGAAGTCGTGGGCGACGCCTCCCGTGAGCTGACCGATCGCCTCCATCTTCTGCGCCTGGCTGAGGCGCTGCTCGGCCTCGTGCCGATCGGTGGTGTCGATGACCACGCCGGCCATGCTGGCGGGGGTTCCATCCGGGTCCCGATAGAGCCGGCCGCGCACGTCGATCCAGCGCTCGGCACCGTCCCCGGCCCGGGTGATGCGACACTGGAAACAGAGGGTGTTCTCCACCTGCGCCCGCGCCATGGCGGCTTCCGCCAGCGCCCGGTCGTCAACGACTACATGCCCCAGGAAGTCGGCGAGGCCCCAGCGCGGAAGCAGGCTGTCGTAGCCGAAGATGCGGTCGTGCCGCAGCGTGCGAACGGAGGCCCCGGTCCGGAGGTCGAGGGTCCAGTTGCCCATATCCGCAGCCTCGAGGGCGATCGCGACGTTGTCGCGGGCAATCTCGAGCTCGGCCCGCTGGCGCTCGCTCTGGACGGCGGCCGCCTTCGCGGCGCCGTAGAGGACGTCGACCTCGCGCAGGTAGACGGCCAGGACGACGATGCCGGCAGCCAGGGCCTCCAGCCGCCCGGCGAACCAGCCCACCGTACCCCGGGCGGCGCCCGGCAGGGTGATGAGGTTGTCGAAGACGAGGAGCAGCAGCGAAACCGCGAGCCAGAGCTGCAGCACGGTGCGCAGGCGCGTGCGCCAGCACAGGGTCGCAAGGGCCGCCACCGTGACGAGCACCACGGCCGGACCGACTCCCGACGTGGTCAGCAGCCGGTAGTTGTCGCCCTCGACGCTGCGGGGCAGATAGTCGACGTAGGCGACGACGATCCAGCTCAGCCCACCGGCGGCGGCTGCGACGGCCAGGGCGGTGAGGCCGCCGACGGCCCCGACCCGGGCGCGCGGCACGAGGCGCGGGCGCCGGTCGCCTTCCATGATCGCGTAGGGCAGGGCGAAGAGCGGCTGCCCCACATGCCACAGGGTCCAGAGCCAGGTCGTGGTGCCCGGCCCCGAGCCGATGATCCGTCCCGGTCCGAACAGGCCCGGGAAGCTGAGGAGTTGAACCGCGACGATGAATGTCGTGAACAGGCTGCCGGCGGCAAGAACCAGCAGCGGCACCGACCGGGTGCGCCGGTATTGCGCGAAGAAAAGGCAGGTTGTGACCGCGTAGACCGTGATCAGCGCGGCTTGGTAGCTCGGGACGAATCCCGGCATCGCGCCCATCGGCTCCGCCACGATGGGCAGGAGGGCGAGCGTCAGAAGCCCGAAGGCGGCGGCGACCGCAACCGCGAATCGCCTTTGCGAGGGGGTCGTCCCCGCATCCGCCAAGGTCGAGAGGCCTGGAGGGCCAGCGCAGTCCGGCACGATGTGGCTCCCGGCCGCGCGCCGACGGCGGATCGCCCGGCCGACAGGACCTGCTTCGGTCTAGCACCATCCTCGCCGGGGCGACATCGTTCGTCCGCCATCGGACGTTCCTGCCTCGTCCGTATGGTTCGCGCCGTTGCCGGGGAGCGACATCGGTCCTTCCCGGTCCCCATGCGACGCCCGGAACCGGATCAGGCGGGAACGCGGCGTCCATCCCAGGCAAAGACCCCGCCCGTATCCTCCGGCCCGAGTCCCTCGATGACCCGCAGCAGGTGCGCCGCGCTCGTCTCGGGGGTGAACAGACCGGGGGTGTTGGGGTCCGGTCGGAAGGGTTCGGACAGGGCCGTGGTCACGGTGCCGGGATGCAGGCCCGCTACGATCGCATCGGGATGGGTGCGGCGTGCCTCGATCGCAAGGGTGCGCAGGATCTGATTCAGGGCCGCCTTCGACGCGCGGTAGGCGTACCAGCCACCGAGACGATTGTCGGAGATCGAGCCGACCCGCGCCGACAGCGCGGCGAAGACGCTGCGCCCGGCGCGCGGCATCTGGGGCAGGAAGTGCTTGGCCGCCAGGGCCGGACCGATAGCGTTCACCGCGAAGACCGCGGCCATGGCCGCCGGATCCAGGGTCCGGATCGCCTTCTCGGGCGCGACGCCGGACCCGTGCAGGAGCCCCGCAGCGACGACGACGAGACCCACCGGACCGTGACGCCCGACGCGCTCGGCCGCGATACGGACGGACGCCTCATCGGTCAGGTCGATCGGTCCCACCGCCACGGGCCCAGCCTCGACGGTCCCCGACCGCGAGAGGGCGAAGATCGATCCGTAGGTCCCCCGCGCCACGAGGCCGGCGACGAGGGCCCGGCCGATCCCGCCGGAGGCGCCGATCACCACGGCGCTGGGCGGCGAGGCAGACATGGATGGGTTCCGTTCCCGTCACGCGAAACGGCCGCGCGATGGGGATCGCGCGGCCGTTCCGAAGGTTCCCGAGACTTACGAGCAGCCGGTCGTCGAGCCGCAGGTGTCGCACTTCAGGCAGGTGCCGTTCCGGACGAGCGTGAAGTTCGCGCATTCCGGGCAGGCTTCGCCGACGTAGCCCTTCATCTTCGCCTCGGCGCGGCGATCGGAGACCGTGCGCTCGGGCTTGATCGGGTCGGGCTTGGCGAAGGGCAAGGGATTGACCAGGGCCTCGGCCTGGCCGGCCTGGACCGGCTCGGCCTTCAAAGCCGTGGCACCGCGCAGCGCATGGACCACGCCGCCGGCGGGGGTGGTCTGGCCGGAGGTCGCCGCGCCGACACCGACGGTGCCGCCGGCCGGTCCGCCCTGGATCAGGGTGAGCCGGTCGGCCGAGCCACGCAGGAGGCCGCGGGAGACGACGCTGGAGGCGGTGGCTTCCGTCCGGCCGGGCTCGCGGGTGGTGTCTGTCTCGCCGCCGCCGATCACCGTGCCTCCGATCTCGGACGGGTTGACGTGGGCCAGATCCGCGCGGCCGAGGTAGGACACGGCGAGCTCGCGGAAGACGTAGTCGAGGAGCGAAGTCGCGTTCTTGATCGCGTCGTTGCCTTGCACGAAGCCCGCGGGTTCGAAGCGGGTGAAAGTGAAGGCCTCGACGTATTCCTCCAGCGGCACGCCGTACTGGAGCCCAAGCGAGATCGCGATGGCGAAGTTGTTCATCAGGCTGCGGAAGGTGGCGCCTTCCTTGTGCATGTCGATGAAGATCTCGCCGAGGCGACCGTCATCGTACTCGCCGGTCCGCAGGTAGACCTTGTGCCCGCCCACGACCGCCTTCTGGGTGTAGCCCTTGCGACGATGGGGCATCTTCTCGCGGGAGCGGATGCGCTCGACGCGCTCGATCACCCGCTCGACGATCTTCTCCGCGACCTGCGCGGCCTTGGCGGCGGCCGGGGCCGCGATCAGCGCCTCGACCAAGTCCTCGGCGTCGTCGTCCTCGTCGGCGATCAGGGCCGAGTTCAGGGGCTGCGAGAGCTTCGAGCCGTCGCGGTAGAGGGCGTTGGCCTTGAGGGCCAGGGTCCAGGACAGCTTGTAGGCGTTCTTGCAATCCTCGACCGTCGCGTCGTTGGGCATGTTGATGGTCTTGGAGATGGCGCCCGAGATGAAGGGCTGCGCCGCCGCCATCATGCGGATGTGGCTCTCCACCGAGAGGTAGCGCTTGCCGATGCGGCCGCACGGGTTGGCGCAATCGAACACCGCGTAGTGTTCCGGCTTGAGGAAGGGGGCACCCTCCAGGGTCATCGCACCGCAGATGTGGGTGTTGGCCGCTTCGATGTCCTTCTTCGAATAGCCCAGGAAGGGCAGGATCTCGAAGGTCGGATCGGCAAGCTTCTCGGCCGGAACCTTGAGCACGTCCTTCAGGAAGTCGTCGCCCAGGGTCCAGCGGTTGAACACGAACTTGATGTCGAAGGCCGACTTCAGGCCCGCCTCCACCGCCGCGAGCTTGTCGTCGGTGAAGCCCTTGGCGCGGAGCGACCCGGGGTTGATCGCCGGCGCCTGGCCCATCGAGCCGTGGCCGACCGCGTAGGCCTCGATCTCGGCGATCTCGGATTCCCGGTAGCCGAGGGTGCGCAGGGCATCCGGCACCGCGCGGTTGATGATCTTGAAGTAGCCGCCGCCAGCGAGCTTCTTGAACTTCACCAGGGCGAAGTCCGGCTCGATGCCGGTGGTGTCGCAATCCATCACGAGGCCGATCGTGCCGGTGGGCGCGATGACGGTCGCCTGGGCGTTGCGGTAGCCGTGCTCCTCGCCCAGCGCCAGGGCGCGGTCCCAGGCGTGCTTCGCCCGCTCGGCGATGTCGGCCTGGGGGACGTTGGCCAGATCGAGGGGCACCGGGGCGATCGAAAGGAACTCGTAGCCCTCCGCCTCGCCGTGGGCGGCGCGACGGTGGTTGCGGATCACCTTAAGCATGGCATCCGCGTTCTCCTCGTAGGCCGGGAAGGCCCCGAGTTCGCCGGCCATCTCGGCGGAGGTGGCGTAGGCCACGCCGGTCATGATCGCCGTGAGGGCGCCGGCCAGCGCACGACCCTTCTCGGAGTCGTAGGGCAGGCCCATGCTCATCAGCAGGCCGCCGATATTGGCGTAGCCCAGACCGAGGGTGCGGTAGCGGTACGAGAGCTCTGCGATCTCCTTCGAGGGGAACTGCGCCATCATCACCGAGATCTCGAGCACGACCGTCCAGAGGCGGTTAAGATGCTCGAAGGTGGCAACGTCGAAGTGGTTCGTGGCGCGGTCGTACATCGTCAGCAGGTTGGCCGAGGCCAGGTTGCAGGCGGTGTCGTCGAGAAACATGTATTCGGAGCACGGATTCGACGCCCGGATCCGGCCGCCCGCCGGGCAGGTGTGCCAGTCGTTCATCGTCGTGTTGAAGTGCAGGCCCGGATCGGCCGAGGCCCAGGCGGCCTCACCGATCTTTTCCCAAAGGTCGCGGGCCTTCACGGTCTTCGTGGTCTTGCCGGTGGTGCGGGCGGTGAGGTTCCAGTCGGCATCGGACTCGACCGCGCGCAGGAAGTCGTCGGTGAGGGAGACCGAGTTGTTGGAGTTCTGGCCGGCGACGGTGAGGTAGGCTTCCGAATCCCAGTCGGTGTCGTAGACGGGGAAGTCGATCTTGGTGAAGCCCTGGCGGGCGAACTGGATCACGCGCTTCGTGTAGGAATCCGGTACCGCGTCCTTGCGGGCGGCCTTGACGGCCTTCTTCAGGACGGGATTGCGCTCGGGGTCGAAGCAGGCATCGCCCTCGGCCTCGCACTGGGTGCAGGCCTTCATCACCGCGCTCAGGTGCTTGGAGACGATCTTGGAGCCTGTGACGAGGGCAGCGACCTTCTGCTCCTCCTTCACCTTCCAGTCGATGTACTGCTCGATATCCGGATGGTCGATGTCGACGATGACCATCTTGGCCGCGCGCCGGGTGGTGCCACCCGACTTGATCGCGCCCGCGGCCCGGTCGCCGATCTTGAGGAAGGACATCAGGCCGGAGGACTTGCCGCCGCCGCCGAGCTTCTCGTTCTCGCCGCGCAGCAGCGAGAAGTTCGAGCCGGTGCCCGAGCCGTACTTGAACAGGCGCGCCTCGCGGACCCAGAGGTCCATGATGCCGCCCTCGTTGACGAGGTCGTCCTGCACGCCCTGGATGAAGCAGGCATGCGGCTGCGGGTGCTCGTAGGACGAGGCGGACTTCGTCAGTTCACCGGTGCGGTAATCGACGTAGTAGTGCCCCTGCGCCGGGCCATCGATGCCGTAGGCCCAGTGGAGGCCGGTATTGAACCATTGCGGCGAGTTCGGCGCCACCATCTGGCGGGCGAGCATGAAGCGCAGCTCGTCGAGGAAGGCCGAGGCGTCCGCCTCGGACGTGAAATAGCCGCCCTTCCAGCCCCAGTAGGTCCAGCAGCCGGCGAGACGGTCGAAGACCTGCGTCGACGAGATCTCGGAGACGTAGCGCTCGGCCTCGGGCAGCTGGGCCAGCGCGACAAGATCCGGCTCCGAACGCCACAGGAACGACGGCACGTCGTTCTCCTCGACCTTCTTCAGGGCCGCCGGTACGCCGGCCTTGCGGAAGTACTTCTGTGCGAGGACGTCGCTGGCCACCTGGGACCAGCTCTCCGGCACCTCGATCCCGTCGAGGCGGAAGACCGTGGAACCGTCCGGGTTGCGGATCTCGCTCAGGGTCTTGCGAAAGGGAATCGTCGCGTAAGGGGATTGTCCGGCCGTGGTATGGCGCCGTTCGAACCGCATGGAACCTGTCTCCCGAGCCGCCTGAAGAAGTGCGACGCCGTGTCGAAGAATGATGAAGCCAAGCGTCCGCGAACGCCGCGAAGCGCCGGAATGGGTAACGAAAATTCGGTGATCCGCCGGTGACGCGACAGCCTCGGCGACGATCCGAAGGTATGCCAGCCCGGGGCCTCACGTCAATAACTAGTGTGCCGGCTGCCTGTTCCGGGCTACATGTAGTGGGTGGCGTCTTATTCCTGTGGATATCGCGACCCGATCCGTAAGTGCCCTTTTCGCTTGATGGATTCGGAGGCGAAAAATTTTCCACCCACAGGTGGTGCCACCCTCGCCGGTGGTGCCCGCAGGGTTAACGGCGCCGGGTGTGAGATTTCCGCCGCATCGGGCTCAGTCCCTTCGCCTCGCGGGCGCCGACGCGAGACTGGACTTCACGCATGCGCCTCACCATAGTCCGCGCCGGAACACGATGGCGGGGCGCAGGTGCCCCATTCAGGCGAACGCGATGGCTCTCAAGGACACGCTCCTGCGGATCTTCACCTGGTGGAACGGGCAGACGATGTCGCTCGCGCTCTACACGGCGCGCAGCGGGCAGCGCGTCGGCGCGGACGATCTCGGCAACGTCTACTACCGGGCACAGGGGCCGCTGATCGACCGTTCCGTCGGCACCGAGCGGCGCTGGGTGGTCTATAACGGATATGCCGACGCCTCGAAGGTGCCCCCGGGCTGGCGCGCCTGGCTCTGTCACAACGGCGACGTACCCCCGAGCGAACAGGATTACACGCCGCGGGCCTGGCAGAAGCCCTACGTGGAGAACCTGACCGGCACCAGCGGCGCCTACCGCCCGCGCGGCTCGCAGTTGAATGTCGGCCAGCGCCCGGCCGCCACCGGCGACTACGTGCCCTGGAGCCCGGGCAACTGAGGGCAGGCCCTCCGGTCAGGGGCCGGCCCTTTTTCCACCAATCTTCGCGCGCTTAAGAAGACCTCGCATCGTCGCGCCCGCCCGGAGCGCCAGCGAGGAGGGTCGTCCGTGAGCCGCAGCACAGCAGGATCGTCTCGCTCCGTGGTCAAGCGCCTCCTCCTCGCGTCGGTCGCGATCGGCCTCTCCGGCCTCCCGGCCGCCGCCGACAAGATCAAGAACCCCACCGCGGTGTTCTCGGGCCTCGACAAGATCACCGGGCGCATCGTTTCCTTCGAAGTGGCGGTGGACGAGACCGTGCAGTTCGGCGCCCTGCAGCTGACGCCGCGGGTCTGCTACAGCCGCCCGCCGACCGAGAGTCCGAAGACCACGGGCTTCCTCGAGGTCGATGAGGTTACCCTCGACAACAAGTATCGCCGCATCTTCACCGGCTGGATGTTCGCGTCGAGCCCCGGCCTGCACGCCATCGAGCATCCGATCTACGATGTCTGGCTCGTCGATTGTAAGGGCGGCTCCGAGGTGATCGCCGAGGCGCGCGAGCAGGAAGATGTGCCCGCCATGGCCTCGAAGCCGGAGAAGACCCGGCGTCCGAAGAGCGGCCAGGACGCCACCCGGACCGCCCAGCAGGTGAATCCGAACGGCCAAGTGGATGTGGAAGCGCCGCGCGGGGTGCCGGTTCAGCCCAGGCAGAAGCCCTCGCGCAAGTTCTTCCCGTCGAACGAGGGGCCGGCCCCGGCGCCGCCGCCGCAGCAGCCGCAGTCGCTGTTCGACGCCCTGTTCCGTTAGGATGCGCCGACGCGCGTCAGCCGAGGGCTAACGCGTCCAAAACCTGTTGCCCGCGCACCGATCCGTCCCCTGGCCAGACGGTCCAGTCTGCCCGCTGGTCGATCGCCTCGGCCAAGCGCCGCTTGTAGATGTGGCGCGGGAGTTCCTCCGCGCCGAACTGCATCAAGTGATCGGTCACGAACTGCGTGTCGGCGAGGCGGTAGCCGCCCGCGCGCAGACGGGCCACGAGATGCACCAGGGCGACCTTCGAGGCGTCGCGGACGGTGTGGAACATGCTCTCCCCGAAGAAGGCGGCTCCGAGGGAGACGCCGTAGAGGCCGCCGACCCGCTGGCCGTCGAGGAACACCTCCACCGTGTGGGCATGCCCGGCCTCGAAAAGGGCACCGTAGAGCTCGCGGATCCGGCCATTGATCCAGGTTCGCTGGGCATCACCTCGCGGCGCGGCGCAGCCGGCGATGACCGCATCGAAATCCTGATCGGTTCGGACCTCGAACACGTCCGACCGCACGGTTCGCGCGAGACGCTTGGCGACATGGAAGGCGTCGAGGGGCAGGACGCCGCGCGCCCGTGGTTCAACCCAGTAGATGGCCGGATCGTCGGCATCCTCCGCCATGGGAAAGATGCCGGCCGCATACGCCTTCAACAGGATCTCGGGCGTGATCTCGACGCGGTCGCCATCATACATGAGCGGAGTTTGAAGCGGTGCCACGTGGAAGGCCAGAGGGAGGCGCGCCGCACGGGGTGCCCGATTCACGAAAAAGGGCGGAACCTCCCGGTTCCGCCCTCGCATGCCAGACGGCGGGGATGCTCAGAAGTTCGGGCCGCCCGAGGTGGTGCCAAGATTCGGCACGATCCGATTCGGCTGTTCGGCGTTCCCGCCCTTCGCGGAATCCTCGAAGATCGCCTCGCGGTTGGTGGTGTAGGGCGTCTCGACCACCGAACCGGTCACGTCCATGTCGACGCGGCCATCGGCGTTGCGGTAGGCGCCGTAGGCCGACGGATTGTCGATCGGGCCACGGGTGGTGTTGCCGGCCTGCGGAACGGCCCGCTCGGGCTGGCCGACATTGCCGGACGGAGACTGCGCCAGGGCGGCAGAGGCGATCAGGGAGGCGACGAAGAAGGTCAGGCTGAAGGTGCGCATCGGAATCTTTCGGGAAGTCGGTCGTTAGGAATTCGGTCTCCGGCGGAGCAGGTCGCTTCGGGGCTCGAAAGGCCCGCTCCGGCTCCGCCTGACTGATCTGGTGGAGGAAGTCGTGACGGATCAAAGCGTTCCGGCACTTCCTTCGCTGGCAATCGGTCGCAGGCGACGGGCCTGGAAAGTGTTGAGATCATTCCCAAGGAACGAGCGAACGTCGTCGCAACGGCTCAGATTGGGCCCATCCGCGAACGGAGCTCAGCGTGAAAGAGATGATCCGGATCAGCTTGAATCTCGTTCACGCGCAATTTGGTTGTGCGTGAACGCACATGGGTGGTCGATGACTCGCCAGGGGACCGGACCGGCAGGAAAAAGCCGGCCCGTTTCGGGGCCGGCTCGGGATCGAACAATCAGGGCAGACCCGCCGCGACGGGTTGTCCGATCAGCGGGCGGGGCCGCCGGACGTCGTACCTGTGTTCGGTACGCCGCGGTTGGTGTCGTTGGCATTGCCGCCCTTGGCCGAATCGACCGCGCCCGCGCCGGCGCTCATGCCGCGTTCGCCGGCCGGGGCCGTCGCTGCGCCCGGGACCGGCGCCATGTCGCGGGTCGAGGGGTTGTCGATCGGTCCGCGGGTGGTTCCACCAGCCTGCGGTACCGCCCGCTCGGGCTGGCCGACATTGCCGGAGGGCGATTGGGCGAGGGCGGGACCGGCGAGAAGGAGGCCGGCGAGAAGCGGGATGGTCAGGCGCACGCGGTGGGTATTCCTTGAAGGGCGGCCCGGCGGCAAGTCCCGCGATCGAGCCTGGGCAGATGCTGGAGAACGAATCTGCGCCGGCGCTGTTCCCCCCGGCTTACGGCGCCGACGGTTCGTCGAGGCCGCCATCGGCCAGGAACCCCTCGAGCCAATGGATGTCGTACTCTCCGTTCTGGACATCCGCATTGCGCACCAGGGTCCGGAACAGCGGCAGGGTGGTGTCGACACCGTCGACCACGAACTCGTCGAGGGCGCGGCGCAGGCGCATGAGGCACTCGTTGCGCGTGCGTCCGTGCACGATCAGCTTGCCGATCAGCGAGTCGTAGTTCGGCGGAATGCGATAGCCCTGGAACACGGCCGAATCCACGCGCACGCCGAGCCCGCCGGGCGGATGGAAATAGGTGATGAGCCCCGGCGAGGGACGGAAGGTCGCCGGATGCTCGGCATTGATGCGGCACTCGATGGCGTGCCCCTCGACCTTGATCTCGTCCTGCGTCATCGACAGAGGCAGACCGGCGGCGACGCGGATCTGCTCGTTCACCAAGTCGATGCCGGTGATCATCTCGGTGACGGGATGCTCGACCTGAATGCGGGTGTTCATCTCGATGAAGTAGAACTTTCCGTCCTCGTAGAGGAACTCCACCGTCCCGGCGCCGAGATATTGCAGGTCCTGCATCGCGCGGGCGCAGATGCCGCCGATCTCGGCGCGCATGTCGGCGTTGAGAGCCGGCGAGCCGCCTTCCTCCCAGACCTTCTGGTGCCGGCGCTGCAGGGAGCAGTCACGCTCGGCGAGGTGAACCGCGTTGCCGCGCCCGTCGCCAAGCACCTGAACCTCGATGTGTCGCGGCTTCTCCAGGTATTTCTCCAGGTAGACCGCATCGTCGCCGAAGGCCGCCTTGGCCTCGGTGCGGGCCATGCCGAGAGCCTGCTCCAAGTCGGCCTCGGACCTCGCGACCTTCATACCGCGGCCACCGCCGCCGGAAGCCGCCTTGACCAGGACCGGATAGCCGATCTCGGCGGCGATCCGCTTGGCTTCCTCGGGATCCTCCACGCCGCCCTCGGAGCCGGGCACGCAAGGGATTCCCAGGCGCTTGGCGGTCCGCTTGGCCTCGATCTTGTCGCCCATGATGCGGATGTGCTCCGCCTTGGGGCCGATGAAGCCGATGTTGTGGTGGGCCAGCACCTCGGCGAAGCGCGCATTCTCGGAGAGGAAGCCGTAGCCCGGGTGGACGGCGTCGGCCCCGGTGATCTCGCAAGCCGCGATGATCGAGGGAATGTTCAAGTAGCTGTCGCGGGCCGCCGGCGGCCCGATGCAGACGCTCTCGTCGGCGAGGCGCACATGCATCGCATCCGCGTCGGCGGTGGAGTGGACCGCCACGGTGGCGATCCCGAGTTCCTTAGCCGCACGCAGGATGCGCAGGGCGATCTCGCCCCGGTTGGCAATCAGGATCTTGTCGAACATGGGTGCGGCCCTGCTCACTCGATGACGAGGAGGGGTTCGCCGAACTCGACGGGCTGGCCGTCCTCGACGAAGACGGCGGTGACGGTGCCGGCGCGGGGCGCAACGATCTCGTTGAAGGTCTTCATCGCCTCGATGAGCAGGAGCTTGTCGCCCGCCTCGACCTTCGAGCCGACATCGACGAACAGCTTCGCCTCGGGCGAGGGCCGGCGATAGGCGGTACCCACCATGGGGGAGGGGACCGAGCCGGGATGGCCGGCACCGGCCTTGCGGTCGAGGCCGCCCCCGGGACCGGGGACCGGAAGCGGCGCGGCGACGGCGGCCATCGCGGGCACCGGGGCCGGCGCGGGAGCCGCGACCTGCACCTGAACCGCCTCGATGCGGCGGGCGACGCGGATGCGCAGATCCCCCTTCTCGACCTCGATCTCGCTGAGATCGGTCTCGTTGATGAGCTTGGCGAGCTCGCGGACGAGCTCCGGATCGAAGGGGTCGTTCTTGGACATCGGCTCCTTGGGCATCGGCTCGGTCGTCTTCAGGTCAGGCGGAGGGTGCGGCTAGGGTCGCTGGCGGATGCCATGGCCGGGCGGAACATGCCCGGCAGCGACGACTCGGGTCTGAACGTCGAGGGCTCAGCAGCTGGCGTGGCCGCACTGGCGCACATCGCTGATGGTCTTGCGGATCGGCTCGAGGCCGACCGCGCCGGGAATGATCTCGTCGCCGATGACGAAGGCGGGCGTGCCCGACAGGCCGAGCTTGTCGCCGAGGCCGACATTCTCGGACAGGGCGGCCTTCACCTCGGGGCCCTGTGCGTCCTTCATCAGGCGGGTGACGTCGAGGCCCATCTCCTTCGCCACGGCCACGGCGCGCTCGCCGTTCACCCGACCCTTCGATTCCAGGAGCTTGGTATGGAATTCGAAGATCTTGTCGCCCTTGAGCTGCTGCTTGGCCGCGAGCGCGATCTTGCTGGCCTCCAGGGATTCGGCGCCGAGCACGGGGAAGTCCTTCAGGACGACGCGCAGCTTCGGGTCCCCCTTGATCAGGGCCTGGATGTCCGAGAGCGCCTTGCGGCAATACCCGCAATTGTAGTCGAAGAACTCGACCAGCGTGACGTCACCCGTGGGATTGCCCGCCACGACGCCGTGGGGCGAGTTGACCAGAGCCTCGCGGGATTCCTTCAGGGCCGCCGACTGGGCCAGCTTCTGGGTCTCCTGCTGCCGGCGCTCGCCCTCGGCGATCGCCTCCTGCAGAACCTCGGGGTTCTTGACGAGGTAATCCTTGATGATCCCCTCGATCGCCTGGCGCTGCGCATCCGTGAAGGCGGCGGCCGGGGCGGGCGGGCTCGGAGTGGTCTGAGCCACCGCGGCGCCGAGGGCGCCGGCCAGGATCGTGGCGGAGAGCAGGGAGCGGAAGAGGGGCATACGTCCTCGCGGGGCGGGACCGGTCAGACGTAGGCCGGCCATCGGGGGTCGTGTCGTCGATGCGACATGCGGTTAGCGGCCGGGTTAGGCGTTTTCGCGGCGGGCGGTCAATCACCGAATGACAGGTTTGGCCCTCGCGCGGCGCAGCCGCTATGACGGAGCCGATGAGCCAGCCCCTGATCCTCTCAGCGAACCTGCCCTCCGAACGCGCGGCCCGCGTCGCCCCGTTCCTCGCCATGGACGTGATGTCGGCCGCCGCCGCCCGCGAGGCGCGCGGGGAGGCCGTCGTGCACATGGAGGTCGGGCAGCCCTCGGCACCGGCCCCGCGCGCGGTGATCGCGGCTGCACAGGCGGCTCTCGCGACCGGCGCACTGCCCTACACCCAGGCGCTCGGCCTCCCAGCCCTGCGCGAGCGCATCGCACGCCACTACGCCGAAACCTATGGGGTCGCGGTCCCACCGAGCCGGATCGTCGTGACGACCGGCTCTTCGGCCGGTTTCGTGCTGGCCTTCCTCGGCCTGTTCGATGCCGGCGCCCGCATCGCGGTTCCGCAACCGGGCTACCCGGCCTATCGCAGCCTCCTCAACGCCCTCGACCTCGTCCCGGCCCCCCTGGTGCTGCAGGAAGCGGACCGTTTCGCCCCCACCGGCGCCGCCCTCAAGGCGCTACACGAACGAGAGCCCCTGTCCGGCATCCTCGTGATGAGCCCGGCCAACCCCTCCGGCACCGTGATCGAGCCGGCGCGCCTCGCCGACCTCTGTGCCACGGCCCGGGCGCTGGGGCTGCGCTTCATCTCCGACGAGATCTATCACGGACTCGCCTACGGCGTGCCGACCGAGACGGCCCTGCGCTACGACGACGAAGCGATCGTCATCAACTCGTTCTCGAAGACCTGGTGCATGACGGGCTGGCGCATCGGCTGGATGGTGGTGCCGGACTGGCTCGCCCGGCCCGTCGAGCGACTGGCGCAGAACCTCTACATCTCGGCGCCCTATCTCTCGCAGGTCGCGGCGCTGGCGGCCTTCGACGCCGTGGGCGAGGTCGAGGCGGTGCGCGCGGGCTACGCCGCCAACCGCGCCCTTCTCCTCGACGCCTTCCCGGGCCTTGGCCTGGGGCGGACGCACCCGGCCGACGGGGCCTTCTACCTCTACGCCGACGTCTCGAACCTCACCGACGATTCGGTGGCATTCTGCCGGCGGATGCTGGACGAAGCCGGGGTCGCCGCGACTCCGGGACTCGATTTCGACGGCCAGGATGGCGGCCACCACGTCCGCTTCTCGTTCGCCGGCTCGCACGCCGATTGCGTCGATGCGGTGCGGCGCCTCAAGGCTTGGCTTCGCTGAAACGCAGAACGGGGCGGGCTCGACGCCCACCCCGCTCGTTGTGGCTAATAACGGACGATCACTCGCCGGTCAGGGCCGCCTTGGTCCGGGACCACCAGCCGGCCCGCTTCGGACGATCCGGATCGGACGGGGGCGTGAGCACCACCGCCACCGGCTCGGGCGCCGGCTTGGACGCAAGCACCGGCTCCGTCGTTTGGGGCGCTTCGGCCTCCGGCTCGACCGCCACTGGCGCTTCCAGGGCGACCGGCGCGGCCGTCTCGGAGGCCGCGGGTGCCACCGCCTCGGACACCGCCGCGGCGCTCACCGGCTCCTCGCCGCCCAGGAAAGCGGACGGCGCGTCGGTCGCACCTTCGTCGCCCTCCACCGAAGCGACCGGCCGATCGCCGAAGGCCTGCTCGTCACCGGTCCGGTGAGCGGAGTCCTGAGTTTCGGACTCGTCGCGCCCGGCTTCCTGGCCGACGGCTTCGCCATCGCGCCCGCGACCGTCACGGTCGCGCCCGCGGCCGCCGCGGCGACCCCGGCGGCGACGGCGGCCGCTGCCATCATCCTCGCCGGACGCAGGCGTCTCGGCCGACGCGACCGTCTCGTCGCCCTCGGCCTGCGCGGCGATGTCCTCGGACTCCTCGCCCTCGCCATCCTCGTCGCTCTCGGAGGCCGACTCGCCACCGATCTGCTCGCCCGCTTCGTTGCGACCGCCCCGCCGACGGCGACGGCGGCGACGTCCACCGCGGCCCTCACCACCGTCGGCGGCCTTCTCACGGGTCTCTTCGGCCGGGGCGCCGGCCTCGGTCTCCTCGGTCTCGGCCTCGGCGACCTCCTCCTCGATCTCCGGATCGAAATCCTCCTCGGGCTCGAGGGCGGAGCTGATCGCCACGGCACGCACACCGGTCACCGGCCCCTCGGCACGGACCGCGGGCTCCCCGCGTTCGAGCTGGAAGGCGGAGGTGGCGGCGAGGCGCTCATCAGCCGCGATGGTGAGGGAGACGCCGAAACGGACCTCCAGCTCGCGCAGGTGCGCCCGCTTCTGATTCAGGATGTAGAGCGCCACCTCGGTGCGGGTGCGCAGGACGAGGTTGTGCGTCGTGCTCTTGAGAAGCGATTCCTCGATCGCCCGCAGGATCTGCAGCGCCACCGACGAGGTCGCGCGGACGTAGCCCGAGCCGCCGCAATGGGTGCAGGGCAGGGACGAGCTCTCCAGCATCCCGGTGCGGATGCGCTGGCGGCTCATCTCCAGGAGGCCGAAGGGCGAGATCCGGCCGACCTGGATGCGGGCGCGGTCGTTCTTCAGGCACTCGTTGAGCTTCTTCTCCACGGCGCGGTTGTTGCGCTTCTCCTCCATGTCGATGAAGTCGATCACGACGAGGCCGGCGAGATCGCGCAGGCGCAGCTGGCGGGCGACCTCCTCGGCCGCCTCCAGGTTGGTGCGCAGGGCGGTGTCCTCGATGTCGTGCTCGCGGGTGGAGCGACCCGAGTTCACGTCGATGGAGACGAGGGCTTCCGTCGGGTTGATGACGAGGTAGCCGCCCGACTTCAGGGTGACGTGGGTGGAGAACATCGCGTCGAGCTGCTGCTCGACCCCGTAGCGCGCGAAGATCGGCGTCGCGTCCCGGTAGGGCTGCACGACCTTCGACTGACCGGGCATCAGCATGCGCATGAAGTCGCGCGCCTCCCGATAGGCCTCGTCGCCCGCCACCAGGATGTCGTCGATGTCCTTGTTATAAAGGTCGCGAATGGCGCGCTTGATGAGTGAGCCTTCCTCGTAGACCAGCGCCGGAGCGGAGGACGACAGCGTCAGCTCGCGGACGCTCTCCCACAGGCGCATCAGGTACTCGAAGTCGCGCTTGATCTCGGGCTTGGTGCGCGAGGCGCCGGCCGTGCGCAGGATGACGCCCATCCCTTCCGGCACCTCCAGGTCCTGGGCGACTTCCTTGAGGCGCTTGCGGTCGGCGGCCGAGGTGATCTTGCGGGAGATGCCACCGCCACGTCCGGTATTCGGCATGAGCACCGAGTAGCGCCCGGCCAGGGACAGGTAGGTGGTCAGCGCCGCGCCCTTGGTACCGCGCTCTTCCTTGACGACCTGCACCAGGATGATCTGGCGGCGCTTGATGACCTCCTGGATCTTGTAGTGGCGACGATAGGTGCGCGGGCGCTCGGGGATCTCGGCCAGGGCATCGCCGCCGACCTGAGCGATCTTCTGCCGGCGCTCGCCGTCCTCGCCCTCGCTTTCCTCGTCGTCCTCGTCGTCGTCCTCATCGGAATCGTCGTCGTCATCCTCGGACTCGTCGTCCGAATCGTCGTCCTCCGAATCCTCGTCGCTCTCGTCCGCATCGTCCTCGTCGGGCTCCTCCTCGGACGTGGTCCCGGCGGCGGGCGCCGCGATGTCTGAGTCGGCCTCGCCCATGGGTGCGGCTTCGAGCGCCAACTCGGCCGCCGGCTCGACCGGCGCCTCGGCGGTGGCACCAGCAGACCCTGAGTCGTCGGAGAACGGGACGTCCGACGCCGCCGGCTCGTCGCCCTCGGAGCTCTCGCCGCTGGCGAGGGCCGCTTGCGGCAGGTCGGCGGATTCATCGCTGCCGGGCAGGATCGGCGGCGGCGCGTCGCCGAGGCCGCCCTCGAGCAGCGCGTCGGCGACGCCGATCGCCGGATCGCTGGCCGAAGTCTCGTCGAAGGAGGTCTCGTCGAAGGAGATCGGGTTGCCGTTGGCCTCGCCGGCAATCGGTGCGCCGACGTCCTCGGACGTCACCGTCTCGGAGGTGCGCGCCTTCTTGGCGGAGGTGCCGTCGCGACGGCCGCGCGAGCGGCGGCGGGGCTTGCGCTCCTCGCGCTCCCGGTGCTCCTCGGCTTCGCGGGCCTCGTCCTCGAGCAGGGCCTGCCGGTCCGCGAGGGGGATCTGGTAGTAGTCCGGGTGGATCTCGCTGAAAGCGAGGAAGCCGTGGCGGTTGCCGCCGTACTCGATGAAGGCGGCCTGGAGCGAGGGCTCCACGCGCGTCACCTTGGCGAGGTAGATATTGCCGCGAAGCTGGCGCCTGTTGGCGGCCTCGAAGTCGAATTCCTCGACCCTAGACCCGTGAACCGTGACGACCCGGGTCTCCTCCGGGTGCATCGCGTCGATGAGCATCTTGTTGTTGTTGGCCATGACGAACTTTCGACATGGCGGTCGACGTCGTTCTCCTCGAACCGCGCGGTCCCGATGAGGCGCCGACCGGTCCGGGCGCGACGGCCCGGCGGATCGGTGCCCGTGACGACCCGGGGAAGGGGGTCGCGGAAGCTGTGGGGAAGGGATTGCCGCCAACCGCCGCTGGGCGCCGGATCTCGGCGCGCGTGGGGTTGATCCTGGCCAGGGGCGACGAGAAGGCGGCGCCACGCGAAACGCGCAGGCGTTGAACACGAGCAACGGCAACCGATGCTGTGTGTCCGCTCATTCTCTCCCTGACCTCGCGAAGACTGTATGGGCCCATCCGAGGACAAGCCGGCATGTGCAGAACGGTGCGGCGGCCGAAAAGGCCACCGAATGAACCGACTCCCACCCGGCCTTGCTGTGCCGCCATGTCTGACGCGGGGAACCGACTGCGAAGGCGATTCGACGCAATGCCGAACCGCGCCCGCGGGCCGCGGAGCAAACCGCACGGCACCGGGAAGGGGACCGTATCATTACAGAGCGTCGCGACGTTTTGGCAAGGTCCTTAATCTTTGATCTGCCGCTCTGACCTGACATCTCCGTGCCGAACCTCGGCAGGGGGATCGCCGCGGCCCGCGTCGTGGCGGGGGCTGTCGCCCCCGGGACACAAGGGGCGCCGAAGTGGAGCGCGGCCCTTGAGGAACGGTTAACCATCCCGTCGGTATCCCGTAGTGGCTGGCTTACGCCATAGCCCGCTCGCGAGCCCGCTCCTCCGGGGCGTGCCCGTCCTCACGGGGATGATTGTCGGAACGATGCCGAGACGCGCCCGCCTTCTCCGCTCCGTCCTCCTCGCCCTGGCCTGCGCCGGAGCGAGCCCGTTCGCCGGGACCGGTGCACGGGCACAGGACACCGACAAGGCTCATGGGACCGCCTCGCCGGCGGCCGTCGCCATCGCGGCGGACCTCGCCACGAGCAACGGTACCACGAAGCTGACCCTGACCCTTTCAAAGGCCATCGAGGCGAAGGCCTTCGTGATGGAGCGTCCGGATCGGGCGGTGATCGATCTGGCGGAGGTGAACTTCCAGCTCGGGCCGGAGACGGGCCGGAAGCGCGACGGGGTGGTGGCCTCCTTCCGCTACGGGCTCTTCGCGCCGGGACGGTCGCGCATCGTCGTCGACCTCGCCCAACCGGCGACGGTGGGGCGGATCGAGACCATGACGCGCCCGCGCGACGGCGCCGTGCTGCTCAGCATCGAGTTCCAGCGCAGCGATCGCGAGGGCTTCCGACGCGCTTCGGTGGCGAGCGATCCGGCACCGGCCCAGCGCAAGGTCGCGACCATCCCGGAATCGACGGACGCCCGCCCTCTGATCATGGTCGATGCCGGCCACGGCGGGACCGATCCCGGCGCCATCGCGGCCACCGGCGCCTTCGAAAAGGACATCGTGTTCGGCTTCGCCCAGGCCCTGGTGTCCCAGCTCGAAGCCGGCGGCCGGTACCGGGTGCGGATGACGCGGGACCGCGACGTCTTCGTGCCCCTCTCCGAGCGCGTCCGCCTCGCTCGCGAGGCGAAGGCCGACCTCTTCGTCTCGATCCATGCGGATTCGATCTCGTCGGCCCCGCAGGTGCGCGGCGCCACCATCTACACCGGCTCCGAGAAGGCCACCGACGCCGAATCGGCCAAGCTCGCCGAGCGCGAGAACCGCGCCGACGCGGCCGCCGGCACCGAATCGAACGAGGGTCCCGGCCATGTCGCCGACATCCTCCAGGAACTGACCCTGCGCGAGACCCGCACCTTCTCGTCGGGGTTCGCCAAGAGGCTGATGACTCATCTCGGGCCGGTCATGGAGATGAGCGCCAAGCCGCACCGCGAGGCCGGCTTCCAGGTTCTGCGCTCGCCCGACGTCCCCTCGGTGCTGGTGGAACTCGGCTACCTGTCCAGCAAGCACGACCTCGACCTGCTGCAGTCGGAGGGTTGGCGCGCCGAGGTGACCGGCGGCATGGCCAAAGCGATCGATGCGTTCTTCGGCAGCCGGACGTCGCTGACCCGTCCGCAGCCGCCCCGTCGCTCGGCCGCAATCGCCCCAGTTTCACCATAGAATGCGTGTGAAACCGGGGCTCACAGCGCTCCGGTCACACCGATGCCGATGGTCTCGGTCGGATTGATCGCGGCGCGCTTGAGCGAACGCCGCCGATAGCGTGGGCTCGACCGCATTTAACGCGGCGGGACTCTTGCATTTCGGAATGGGACACGGTCCGAGGAGGTACGCGCCATCGTGGCGGGTGCTCTCGCGGCCGTCCGGCGGCGATGGATCATCGACGGACGGGACCCGGATGCGCTTCATCCTTCGTTTCTTCGGCTTCCTGTTCAGCGTCGGCGCGATGGTCTTCGTGATCGCCGCCGCGGCGGCCGCGTTCTTCTACTGGAAATTCAGCCAGGACCTGCCGGATCACGCCGCGCTCGCCAATTACGAGCCGCCGGTGATGAGCCGCGTCCATGCGGCGGACGGCTCGCTGCTGGCCGAGTACGCCAGTGAGCGGCGGCTCTACCTCCCGATCCAGGCGATGCCCAAGATCGTCGTCGCGGCCTTCCTCTCGGCCGAGGACAAGAACTTCTACAAGCATGGCGGCGTCGACCCCGAGGGTCTCGTGCGCGCCGCGCTGACGAACTTCAAGAGCGGCAAGAAGCAGGGCGCCTCGACGATCACCCAGCAGGTCGCCAAGAACTTCCTCCTGTCCCCGGAGCAGACCTTCGAGCGCAAGGCCAAGGAGGCGCTGATCGCCTTCCGGATCGAGGCCGCCTACTCGAAGGACAAGATCCTCGAGCTCTACCTGAACGAGATCTTCCTCGGCACGATCGTGCCCGGGCGCAACCTGCACGGCGTCGCCGCAGCGGCACTCGATTACTTCGGCAAGTCGGTTCACGAACTGACGATCAACGAAGCGGCCTACCTCGCCGCCCTGCCGAAGGGGCCGAACAACTACCACCCCTACCGCCAGACCCAGAAGGCGCTCGATCGGCGCAACGAGATCATCGGCCTGATGGCCCAGAACGGGTACATCACCAAGGAAGAGGCCGAAGCGGCCCGCAAGATGCCCCTCGGCGTCAATCCGCGCGTCGCCTTCGCCAACGCCGCCAACGCCAACTACTTCACCGAAGAGGTCCGGCGCGAGATCGCCGAGCGCTACGGCGAGAAGAAGCTCTACGAGGGCGGCCTCTCCGTGCGCGCCACCCTGGACCCGAAGATGCAGTCCTGGGCCCGCAAGGCCCTGGTGGACGGTCTTGTTCGCTACGACCAGTCGCACGGCTGGCGCGGCGCGCAAGCCAAGGTCGACCTCGTCGGCCGCGACTGGGGCCTCGCCGTGGCCGAAGTGCCCGGTCTCGGCGACGTCGCGCCGTGGCGCCTCGCCGTGGTCCTGAACACCACCGGCGGCTCCGCCCAGATCGGGCTGCAGCCGCGCCGCGAAGCCTCCGGCCAGGTTTCGAAGGAGCGCGAGACCGGCACGATCACCGCCGAGGGCACCCGCTGGACCGGGCGGTCGCCCGCCGCGGCGCTGAACGCCGGCGACGTCGTCTACGTCGAGGCGACGGATACGAGCCGCAACCAGTACCGCCTGCGCCAGCGGCCCGAGGTCTCGGGCGCCATCGTGGCGATGGACCCCTATACCGGTCGCGTGCACGCAATGGTCGGCGGCTTCTCCTACGACGAGAGCCAATTCAACCGCGCCACCCAGGCGATGCGCCAGCCCGGCTCCTCCTTCAAGCCGATCGTCTACTCGGCGGCCCTGGACAACGGCTACACGCCTTCCTCCATCGTGCAGGATTCGCCGATCACCATCGAGGCGGGCCCCGGCCAGGAGGCCTGGACGCCCTCGAACTACGACGGCAAGTCCGGCGGTCCGCACACCCTGCGCTACGGCATCGAGCATTCGAAGAACCTGATGACGGTGCGGCTCGCGAAGGACGTCGGCATGCCGCTGATCGCGGAATATGCCCGCCGCTTCGGCGTCTACGACGACATGCTGCCGGTGCTGCCGATGTCGCTCGGCGCCGGCGAGACCACGGTGATGCGCATGGTCACCGCCTATTCGATGCTGGCCAATGGCGGCCGGCGCATCCGCCCGACCCTGATCGACCGCATCCAGGATCGCGTCGGCGAGACCATCTACAAGCACGACAACCGCAAGTGCCTCGGCTGCGACGCGGACAAGTGGTCGGGCCAGGACGAGCCCAAGCTCGTGGACGATTCCGAGCAGGTCCTCGACCCGCTGACCGCCTACCAGATGGTCTCGATCATGGAAGGCGTGGTCCAGCGCGGCACCGCCACAATCCTGAAGCAGGTCGGCAAGCCCCTCGCCGGCAAGACCGGGACGACGAACGACGCCAAGGACGCCTGGTTCGTCGGCTTCTCGCCGGACCTCGCGGTGGGCGTCTATATCGGCTTCGACAAGCCGCGCTCCCTGGGGGACCGGGCCACCGGCGGCGGTCTCGCAGCCCCCATCGCCCTGGACTTCCTGAAGCAGGCCCTCAAGGACAAGCCGCCGACGCCGTTCCGCGTGCCCCCGGGCATCAAGCTGATCCGCGTCTCGGCCGCCTCCGGCATGCGCGCCGGCTCGGGCGAGGGTGGTGGTACCATCCTCGAGGCCTTCAAGCCCGGCACCGCCCCGCCCGACGCCTACGTCGCCGCCCCGGCACAATCCTCCAGCGCCCCGGCCGCGGTTCCGCCGGACGCAGATCGCGCCGCCCAGGCCGGCGGGCTCTACTAGGCCCGCACACCCATCGCGGACCGCCATCGATCGACATCGCGCCCCGGAGACATCTCCGGGGCGTTCGTCGTTTCAGCCTGTCCTACGCGCCAAGGCGAGATCCGCGAGCTTCTCGATGTTGAAGCCGGTCTGGGGCAGCTCGATCATGAAGCGCTCGGCGATCTCCGACACCACGAAATCCGGCTTCACCCGGGCGACGTAGCCCCAGTCGATGCTCGTCGACCACAGGACGTGAACCTCACGGAAGGTCTCGGCGAGGAGCGGCGTCAGGCTCCCCGTATGGGGGGTCGACGTATGGTGGCCGTAGGAATCGGCGAACAGGACCAGCCGGCGCGGGTCGGCCTCGCGCGAGTCGTTCCGGTAGACCACGTGGGCGCCGATATGCGCCGCCTGACCCCGGCCCTCCGCCTCGAAGGCCTTGACGAGCCTGTTGGCGTGGATGCGCCGCGCCGAGGTCTCGAACAGGCAGGACTCCACCGTCTCCCTGCGGATCGGATCGAACTTCAGGCCGAGATCGCCGGCATAGGGTGCGGGTGAGCCGATGCGGCGCCGGAGGATATCCTGGCGCGGAGCAAGACCGAGATGGCGGCAGATCTCGCCATAGGCGAGGAGATATCCGGCGAAGGTCCAGTGGCTGTCCGTCCGGCAATAGAGCGGCGCCTCGGCGGCACGCGCGCGAAACGGCCGTACGAGATCGATCCAGTGGCGCCGGGCCGGCGAGAGGCGGAGCCAGCGCTCCAGGCGCAGGACCGGCGCGCGCTCGGGGTCGAAGGCGAGCGCATCGGACGCCTGCGGATAGACCGTGAGCTTCTCCGGCGCCACCACGTGGGCGTAGCGGGTGCCGAGGCCCGCGCAACGCCGCACCCGCGCTTCCAGGATGCGGCGCCAGCGCCAGAGGATGGCGCGTGGAATCCCCGGATCGCGATACTGCCTCAGCACGGAATTGGTGCCGCCGATCAGGAACAGCCAGCCATCCGGGCCGACATGCACGTCCGGGTGATGGTCCGGCGCCGGAACACTGGGGGCGCGCGCGATGGTGAAACCCTCATTCATGGCGCGCTTCTAGCGGGCGGCCGCGAAAGGCGCACCCTCACCCGGCGGCCCGCTCCCGCCCGATCAGAAACCGGCGCGGATGCCGCCGAAGATGCTGCGGCCGACGCCCGGGTAAAAGGCCACCGGGCCGCCCGCGACGGTCCGGGCATCGGTGACGACGGAGATGTCCGACACGTAGCGGGCATCGGTCAGGTTTCGGGCATCGACGAAGACCGAGACGCCGTTCTGGAAGTCGTACCCGGCCTGGACGTTGAGGAGGGCGTAGCCCGGCACCCTCAGGCTGTTGGCATGGTCGGCGAAGGCACCCTGGGGCACCCAGTCGACGGAGGGACTGACGTGGAAACCCTCGCGGTTGCGATAGGTCAGGACCGTGCGCAGCACATCGCGCGGGATGCCGGCGATCTGGTTGTCGCCGAAGACCGGGTCGGCGAGGAAGTGGAAGTCGTTGTGGGTCCAGATCTGCGAAACCACGACCGCGTCGCCGGTGCCGATCAGGTCGCGGGCAAGATCGAGGGCGATTGCGGCCTCGACGCCCTGGTGGCGGGTCCGGGGCGCGTTGAAGGTCGCGGCCGGAATGTTGAGGCCCGGGTTGATCGAGAAGTTGATGAGCTCGTCGCGGATCTCCGAGCGATAGAGGGTGACGTCCCAGGACAGTCGATCGATCCGCCCGCGCGTGCCGGCCTCGTAGGTCACGGCGCGCTGCGCCCGCAGCAGCACGAACGTGGTGTTCAGCGTATTCTGCTGCACGAGGTCGGAGAAATCCGGCACGTCACGCGACCCTGTGATGTCGCCGAAGACCTGCAGGTCGGGCAGCGGCTGCCAGAGGAGGCCGACCTTGGGATTGATACCCGCATAGGTCTCGTTGGCCGAGGCGGGGAACGCGTTGGCGCCGGAGAAGCCGCCCTTGTTGCTGTAGGTCCGGTTGGAGGAAAACGCCTTGGCGCCGGCCATCAGGGCCACGTCCGGCAGGAACCAGAAGCGGTTCTCGCCATAGGCTTCGTAGTTCGAGGCGCTCTGCACCGCGCGCAGCGTCTGCGCGCCGCGCTGGCCGGCGACGTTGACGAACTGGAAGGCCGAATTCTGGCCCGCGAAGGCGCGCAGGCCGAGGATCAGGTCGTTGCGATAGCCGGCGACCTCGAAGGTCCCGGCCCAGTGCGGGGCGATCCCGTAGGTCCAGCCGTCCTGATCGATGACCTGGAAAATCGGGTGGTAGAGCGACTTGTGAATCGCCCAGGTGTCGATGTCGAGCTTGCCGACATCGAGCGGAAACGAGGTGCGGTTGGCGATCCGCTCGGTCTCGACCTTGCGCGACTGGTTGCCGGCGATCGCCGACGGATTGGCGAGCGTCGGATTGTTCAGGGCATTGAAGAGGCTCAGCGTGCCGGGGAGCTTCTGGTCGGTCAGGTAGACTCCGGCATAGAAGCGCGTCTCGACGCCCGGCGCGAGCTGGTAGCCGAGATTGGCGTTGAAGTTCTGCGTCCGCTGGGTCTCGTGGTCCCGGTAGCCGTCGGAATTGGTGATCGTGCCGTTGACGAGAAAATCGACCGGGCCGGAGATGCGCGAGACCTGAACGTTCTCCCGGATCGTGTTGAAGGCGCCGCCGTCGATGCGCAGGATGTTGGGCGCGAAGGCCGTCTGGGCGGTGGGGGTGACGACGTTGATGGCCCCGCCGAGGGTCGTCGCTCCGAAGGTGAGGGCGTTGCCGCCCTTGTAGACCTCGATCGAGCGCAGCCCCAGGGGATCGACCTGGTAGAAGTCACCGCTGCCGTCGGCGAGGTTCAGCGGAATGCCGTCCTGCAGCAGTTCGAGCCCGCGCAGGTGGAAGCCACGCGAGATGCCCGAGCCGCGCACCGACAGGCGGAGTTCCTGGCCGTAGCGTTCCTGCACGTAGACACCGGGCACGTCCTTCAGCGTGTCGCGCAGGGTATTGGCGTAGCGGTCCTGGAAGTCCTTGGCGTCGACGAAGGCGACGGAACCGACGGTGGCGTTCACCGCAGCGCGCTGGGCCGCGACGCTCGGCACCGTGAGGGAGCTGGCCGCGGCGCCCTCGATGCTGAGCTCGGACAACGTCGCGGCAGCCGTTCCCTCGGCGCAGGACGGCGTCGCGGCGATGACGAGGGTCAGGAGCGAGGCACCCCCCAGGAGGGCGAGGGCAGCGGCCTTGGGGCAGGGGGAGAGAAGGGCGGACTCATTTCGGGGAGGGGAGACATTCCGAGGCGCGGACATGGGACGGGCTCCGGACCATGGGCCCGCGCTTCGCGACGGCGCGAAGGGGCCGGCATGATCCCGGTGGGAGAGGGGCGGGGTGGCGGACGCCGCGCGGGGATGCGCGCGGCGGAGCGATGGGTCGGGCCAGTTGGAAGACAAACACCGCCAGGCGTCGAGCCGGCCGGTCACGGTAGGATCCGGCCGGCCTTCGGTCCCCGGGATCCGGGGACGCGCGGCGTCAGTGCTCGTGGTGGCCCGGTGCCGTCGCGGCGGCGGCTGGCGCACCCGGCTTCATCGCGCCGATGGGCGCGACGCTGAAGGTGACGGGCACGGTGCCGGCGCGCTCGAAGCGCAGCGTGCCCTCGACCGTCTCGCCGGCCTTGGGTCCACTCGCGAGATCCTCGAACATGAGGTGCAGCCCGCCGGGCTTCAGCTCCACCGTCTCGCCCGGCTTGATCACCAGGCCACCCTCGACCGGGGCCATCTTCATCACGCCGCCCTCCATGGTCATGGAGTGGATTGACGTGCGTCCCGCCAGGGGGATCGAAGCTCCGACGAGGCGGTCGGCCTGGCTGCCGGTGTTGGTGACGCGGACGTAGCCGCCCGCCACCTTGGCGCCGCCGGGCGTCGCGCGCATCCAGGGGGTCTCGATGCTCAGGTCGCCGGCCTTGACGCTCGACGCCGCGGCGCGGGCCGGGCCGGAGGCGGCGGCCACGATGCGGACGCCGGGGGCGGGGGATTTCAGGGCATGGGCCTCCTGCCCCGCGGCCGGGATCTCGCCCCAGCGGTACTGCCCCGCGGCGCAATCCTGCTCGACGGGGAAGTAGACCGTGCTGCCGGGCGCGAAGGCGTCGCTGATCCGCGCCAGGAAGGTGAATTCGTCGACCTGATCGTCGGGCAGGCTACCCCCGGTCCAGGTGATGGTCCTCGCCCCCTCGCGAATGTCCCCGTGATAGTACGGATAGGCGCGGGCATAGGCGCCCTTCTCGGTCGTCACGGTCCAGCCGGGCTTCGGCATCGGTTTGGCACCGATCACGCCCTCGGGGATGGTGACGCTGACGCGGTTGGTCGGCTGGCCGTCGCAGCCATGGGTGATCTGCACGACGCCGCGGTAGGCGGCATTCGGGCTCGCCTCCTTGCGCTCCAGGGTGGCGTGGGCGAGGGCGGCGGTAGCGGACAGGGAGAGGAGAAGGCCTGCGAAGAGCTCGGCCCGGGGGATGCGGTTCATCGGATGGTCCGTGTCTGATGGGATCGGGAATCGGCGATCGGATCAGACGGCGGGCGGACCTCTGGGATGGGGGATCGTGCCCGGCGGTCCACGAGCGGAGACGGACGCCTCGCGTCGCCAGGTCACCCGGCTCGTCGCGGGCGCCGGCCAGACGATGGTGCGAGCCGACACCTCCGGCATCGCCGCGTGCAGCATCGGCCCGGCCACGGTGCAACAGGGCTGATGATGGGCGTGGGTCGAATCGGGTGCAGCGGGGCCGGCCTCTTCGATCTGCCCGAGGCAGAGGATGCCGTGCGCGGAGGAGTCCGGCAGGGGCACGAGACCGCTGAGGACGGCATGGAGAACGAACGCGTAGAGGGCGACCACCGCAGTGATCGCACGCAGCGGGGCCCACCTTCCGTGGCCAGCCTGTTTCGCCGGAAGCGTCATCGTCCTTCGACTTACGCCATCGGTCCTCGTTTCGCCATGCCGATCGCACGGTGGGACACCGTGCTGTGGCACACGGGCCGCAGTCGAGAGAACGTGTCCGGGGATCGCGGGGATAAGCCGCGCCGTGCCACAATGTGGCCGGGTCCCCATGAGTTCTTAACCGTACCCCGACACGGTCGTGACAGGGGGTGTTGCGAGACCTCGGCGCGCGCTGCCGGGACCGACGACACCGCGTGTCGCTTCGTAAATCAGATCAGAGTTCACGTCCGATGCTGAATCAGGCTTTCCACACCCGCGCGCTCGGCTTCGCGCTGCTCGCATCGGCGGCCGTCATCGGCCAGGCGGCGACGGCGCGTGAGGCCGGCGGCTTCGCCCAGGCCGAATGGGCGCAGGACTATGCCTCGCCCGCCGCCATGCAGGTGCAGCGCTCCTCGACGCCGATCCTGTCTCCGCAGACCGTAGCGGCCACGGAGCAGATGATCGAGCGCTACCGGGACATCGTCAATCGCGGCGGATGGAAGCCGGTCTCCGGCGCCGATCGCCTGCGCGTCGGCGCCAAGGGGCCGGCCGTGGCCGCCCTGCGCCAGCGCCTGATCGTCACGGGCGACCTCGACCCGGCCTCCGGCGGCTCGGGCGTATACGATTCCTACGTCGCGGCCGGCGTGAAGCGTTTCCAGGCGCGGCATGGCCTAAGCCAGACCGGCGCCATGAGCCAGACCACCCAGGCGGCCATGAACGTGCCGGCCGATGTCCGCCTGCACCAGCTCGAAATCAACGTGGTGCGCCTGCGCTCCTATGCCGGCAACCTAGGCAATCGGTTCGTCATCACCAACATCCCCGCCGCCCTGGTGCAGACGGTGGAGAACGGCCAGGTCGTGACCCTTCACGCCGCCGGCGTCGGCAAGATCGACCGCCAGTCGCCGATCATGAACACCAAGGCGACGCAGATCAATTTCAACCCGTTCTGGACGGTCCCGGCTTCCATCGTGAAGAAGGACCTGATCCCCAAGATGCAGAAGGATCCGACCTACCTCACCGAGAACAAGATCCGTATCTTCGCCGGCGAAAACGAAATCTCCCCGGCTTCGGTGAACTGGAACTCGGACGAAGGCACCCGCTACCGCTACCGCCAGGATTCGGGGGCCGACTTCAACTCGATGGGCATCGTGCGCATCAACATTCCGAACCCCTACGGCGTGTTCATGCACGACACGAACTCGAAGGGCGTCTACGGCGACGATTTCCGCTTCATCTCCTCGGGCTGCGTCCGCGTGCAGAACGTGCGCGAGTACATCACCTGGCTTCTCAAGGACACGCCCGGCTGGGGCCGCGAGCAGGTCGAGCAGGCCATCGAAAGCGGCAAGCGGGTCGACGCCACGCTGTCGACCCCGGTTCCGGTCTACTGGACCTACATCACGGCCTGGTCGACCCCGGACGGCCTCGTCCAGTTCCGCGACGACATCTACAAGCGTGACGGCGTGAACGTGCCCTCGACCCTCTCGGCCCCGACCCCGGTCGCCAGCGCCGAGCCGGTTCAGAGCTTCGAGCCGGGCGACGAGGAGAACTGAGCCCGCTCACCGGCGATCAAACCGCACGATTGTCGTGGCCCGCGCCCCAAGGCGCGGGCCTTTTGCATGGTGGATGCGACGCCACGACACGGGTTGTTGCCGTCTCGACTCTGAGCAACGCGCTCTGAGCTGAATTTTTTTGATCCCACGCAAAAAAATGCCTGTGCTTGGCCTTGGAACCGGTCGCGTGTAGTAATCCAGCCTTCGAACGCCCGCCCGCCCAACGCCAGCGGATTACGGGTGCGTCCGCCCGTTCAACAATCGAGGCTTTCCATGAGCGCCGGTACTGCTGCCGACAAGCACTTCTCCAACACCTTCTTCGCTGCTCCCCTCGCGGACGCGGATCCGGAGATCGCGCAGGCGGTGGCCCAGGAACTCGGCCGCCAGCAGCACGAGATCGAGCTGATCGCCTCCGAGAACATCGTCTCGCGCGCGGTTCTCGAAGCGCAGGGATCGGTGCTGACGAACAAGTACGCCGAGGGCTATCCGGGCCGCCGCTACTATGGCGGCTGCCAGTTCGTCGACATCGCCGAGAACCTGGCCATCGATCGCGCCAAGCGTCTGTTCAACTGCGGCTTCGCCAACGTGCAGCCGAACTCCGGCAGCCAGGCGAACCAGGGCGTGTTCCTGGCCCTGATGCAGCCGGGCGACACCTTCCTCGGCCTCGACCTCGCGGCCGGCGGCCACCTCACCCACGGCGCCCCCCCGAACGTCTCGGGCAAGTGGTTCAAGCCCGTCTCCTACACCGTGCGCCGCGACGACCAGCTCATCGACATGGAGCAGGTCGAGGCCCTTGCGCACGAGCACAAGCCCAAGGTGATCATCGCCGGCGGCTCGGGCTACCCGCGCCACTGGGACTTCGCCAAGTTCCGTGAGATCGCCGATGCCGTCGGCGCCTATTTCTTCGTGGACGCGGCGCATTTCGCGGGCCTGATCGCGGCCGGCGTGCATCCGTCGCCGTTCCCGCACGCCCACGTCGTCACCACGACGACCCACAAGACCCTGCGCGGCCCGCGCGGCGGCATGATCCTGACGAACGACGAGGCGCTGGCCAAGAAGTTCAATTCGGCGATCTTCCCCGGCATCCAGGGCGGCCCGCTCATGCACGTCATCGCCGGCAAGGCCGTGGCCTTCGGCGAGGCCCTGAAGCCCGAGTTCAAGATCTACGCCAAGCAGGTGATCGAGAACGCCAAGGCGCTGGCCGACACCCTGATGTCGAGCGGCTACAACATCACCTCGGGCGGCACCGACAACCACCTCATGCTGGTCGACCTGACCAGCAAGGGCCTCACTGGCAAGGCGGCGGAAGCGGCCCTCAGCCGCGCCGACATCACCTGCAACAAGAACGGCGTGCCGTTCGACACGCAGAAGCCCACCATCACCTCGGGCATCCGCCTTGGCACCCCGGCCGGCACCTCGCGCGGCTTCGGCGTCGCCGAGTTCAAGCAGATCGGCGGACTCATCGTCGAAGTCCTCGATGGCCTGGTGGCCAAGGGTGAAGAGGGCGATGCCGCGGTCGAGGCGAGCGTGAAGCAGCGGGTGCACGCCCTCACCGACCGCTTCCCGATCTACGGCTGAGGCGCAACGCCCCGCCAGCGGGCGCTTGAACCGGCGCCCCTCACCATGCCATGCAACGGCCGCGGACCCTCGGGTCCGCGGCCGTTGTCGTTTCCGGCGCGCCTTCCCCTCAGCGCTCCTCCCTCCCAGGTGTCCGTCCGATGCGGTGTCCCTATTGCGGCGGTCCCGACACCCAGGTGAAGGATTCGCGCCCGAGCGACGACGCGGCGGCGATCCGCCGGCGCCGGGTCTGCCCGGATTGCGGCGGTCGCTTCACCACCTTCGAACGGGTGCAGTTGCGCGAACTCACCGTGCTCAAGCGCTCGGGCAAGCGCGTGCCCTTCGACCGCGACAAGCTCCAGCGCTCAATCGGGGTCGCCCTGCGCAAGCGCCCGGTGGACCCCGAGCGCATCGAACGCCTCGTCAGCGGCATCACGCGTCAGCTCGAGAGCAGCGGCGAGGCCGAGATCGGCAGCGAGGCCATCGGCGAACTCGTGATGGAGGGCCTGAAGGGGCTCGACGACGTCGCCTACGTGCGCTTCGCCTCGGTCTACAAGAATTTCCGCGAGGCCAGCGACTTCAAGGCGTTGCTCGGGACCCTCTCCGATCCGGCTGCCCTCCCGGCCGATACGGGCTCGGAGGAGCCGCGCGGGGCGGGCGGAACCGCGACTGGGGACCGACTTCCGGATCTCTCCGCGACGGTCACGCCCCTCCGGCCGAAGCGCCAGCCGAAGTCCCGGGCGTGAGGAGCGCCGGAATGGAGACCGCCGGAACGGAGACCGCGGGCCCGGGCGAGACCGACCGCCGCTACATGCGTCTCGCCCTCGCCCTCGGGCATCGCAACCTCGGACGCACCTGGCCGAACCCCTCCGTCGGCGCGGTGGTGGTGGCGGGTCCGCCCGGTGCGGAGCGGATCGTCGGCCAGGGCGTGACCGCCCCCGGCGGCCGCCCGCACGCGGAGCCGATCGCTCTCGCCATGGCGGGGGAGGCGGCCCGCGGCGCCACGCTCTACGTCAGCCTGGAGCCGTGCTCCCATCACGGACGGACCCCACCCTGCACCGACGCCATCGTCGCAGCCGGCATCGCCCGCGTCGTCACGGCCCTGGAGGACCCCGATCCGCGGGTCGCCGGGCGCGGCCATAATCTCCTCGCCGCCGCCGGGATCGCGGTGACCACGGGCCTCCTGGCGGAGGAGGCCGCCCGCGATCATCGCGGCCACGTCACCCGCGTGACGCGGGGGCGGCCGAGCCTGCACCTCAAGCTCGCCCAGACCCAGGATGGTTTCGCCGGTGCGCCCGCCGAGCGCCTGCGGATCACCGGCGCCATCGCCGATGGAGCGGTCCATCTCTGGCGAGCGCACGCGGATGCGATCCTCGTCGGCATCGGCACCGCGCGCGCCGACGATCCGTCCCTCACGGTCCGGCTGCCGGGGCTGTCCGACCGTTCGCCCCTGCGCGTCGTGCTCGATTCGAACCTTCGCCTGCTGCCCTCCACCACCCTGGTGCGGAGCGCCTGCGACGTTCCGACCCTGATCCTCAGCACCCGCCGGGCTCCGGTGCACGCCAAGCGCATGCTGGCCTCCTTCGGTGTGGAGGTGATCGGCGTCGATGCCGACGGCGCGGGACGGGTCGACCTGCACGCCGCCTTGCGGGCCCTGGCCGAGCGGGGCGTGACGCGCCTCTGCTGCGAAGGCGGCCCGCACCTCGCCGATGCCCTGGCGGGCGCCGACCTCGTCGACGTCTTCACGCTCATCACCGGCCCAGGACGACTCGGCGACACCGGCGGCCTGCCGGCTATCGGCCCTGTGCTTCGGAAGCGGCTCGACGAACACCACCTCCGGGTCGTCGAAACCCGGATTCTCGGTCCCGACCGGGCCGTCACCTACGAGCGGAGCGCCTGAGATGTTCACCGGTCTCGTCACGGATGTCGGAGAGGTCGTGTCGGTCGCCGGCGACGACCGCCTGCGCCGCATTCGCATCCGCTCGCACTACGATCCCGCCACCATCGCGCTGGGTGCCTCCATCGCCTGCTCGGGCCCTTGCCTCACGGCGGTCGCGATCGAGCCGGCGGAGGACGGCTGCATCTTCGCCGTCGATGCCGCGGCCGAGACGCTGGCCCGCACCCATGTGAGCACGTGGCGCGAGGGCCGACGCCTGAATCTCGAGCGCTCCCTGAAGATCGGCGACGAGCTTGGCGGCCATCTCGTCACCGGCCACGTGGACGGCCTGGCCGAACTCGTGGCCCGAGACCCCGTCACGGGCGGTGCGGGGGATCCGCAATGGGCCCCCTCGGACCGCTTCACCCTGCGCGCCCCGGCCCAGCTCGCACGCTTCATCGCCGAGAAGGGCTCGGTCTGCCTCGACGGCACTTCGCTGACCGTGAACACGGTGGACGGCGACCTGTTCTCGGTGCTGCTCATCCCGCACACCCTGGCGGTGACCACCTGGGGCGAGCGGCGGGCCGGGGATCGGCTCAACCTCGAGGTCGACCTCATCGCCCGCTACGCCGCCCGACTGTCCGAGAGCCGCGCCGCCGCAGGGACCTGAGCGCGCGGACCAGCACCCGCAGACCCGGATTGGCGGCGCTCGCGCTTGTCGCCACGGCGCCTAGGGTCTATCGCTCGCGCCTGCGGGCGCAGGACAGGTCCGGCCGGTCGAGTCTTGCGCACCGACGGATCCCCGAGGGTCGCGGCAAGCGCGCCCGGTCCCGGCTGCTGTGCCGTCCGCCGACCGTGTCCCGTGAAAGCCTCTCGATGGTATCGCTCGCCTACGCTTCCCGCACCGCTCCCGCCAACGTCAAGGGCGCGCGCGTCCTCGTGGTCGAAGCCCGCTACTACGAGGATCTCGCCGACGAGCTCCTGGCCGGCGCGGAAGGCGCCCTTGCCGCGGCCGAAGCGGTGGCCACGGTGGTGACCGTGCCCGGCGCCCTGGAGATCCCGGCCGCCATCGCGATCCTGGTCGAGGCCGCGGCCCGTGCCGGCCAGCCCTACGATGCCGTGGTGGCGCTCGGTTGCGTCATCCGCGGCGAGACCGGGCATTACGACATCGTCGCGGGCGAGAGCGCGCGGGCCCTGATGGACCTGTCCGTCACCCTGCGCCTGCCGCTGGGTAACGGCATCCTCACGGTGGAGACGGAAGCCCAGGCCCAGGCCCGTGCCCGGGTTGCCGAACTGAACAAGGGCGGCGGTGCCGCCGAGGCCGCGCTCGCGGTGCTGTCGCTGAAGCGCGACGCATCGGCGGCGTCGGTCGGAGAGGATTGAGGATCATGGCCAACGACTCCGGGATGAAGACCGCCGAACGCAGCGGCGCACGCCTGTCCGTCGTGCAGGCGCTCTACGACATGGAAATCTCGGGCAAGGGCGTGATCGAGGCGCTCACCGAGTTCGAGACCTTCTGGATCGGGCGCGAGGTCGACGGCATCGAGCATCCGGCCGCGGAGATCGCCTTCTTCCGCGACCTCCTGCGCGGCGTCGTCGAAGAGCAGCGGGCCATCGATCCGATCCTCGACGGGGCACTGGCCTCGGGCTGGCCCCTCAAGCGCATCGAGGCGGTGCTGCGCGCCATCCTGCGGGCGGGCGCCTACGAGCTCATGTCCCGCCGCGACGTACCGGCGCGGGTCGTCATCTCCGAATACGTCGATGTCGCCCATAGCTTCTTCGGCGGCGACGAGCCCGGCATGGTCAACGGCGTCCTCGACAAGGTGGCCCGGGACGTGCGCGGCAACGAATTCGCCGGCCTGCCGGCCTCCGGCCGGGCCTGACCCCGGTGGCCCGGCCCGACGAGGACGGGCTGATCGCGCGCTACTTCGCGCCCCTGGCGGGACCCGGAGCGGATGGCCTGCGCGACGACGCCGCCACCCTGTCGCCCAGTCCCGGCTGCGACCTCGTTCTCACGGCCGACGCCATCGTGGCCGGGGTGCATTATTTTCCCGACGATCCACCGGGTTCGATCGCCCGCAAGGCCCTCGGCGTGAACGTCTCGGACCTCGCCGCCAAGGGCGCCCGCCCGCGCGGAATCCTGCTGACGCTCGCGCTGCCCGATGACTGGACCGAGGACTGGCTCGCTGGCTTCGCGGCCGGCCTCGCCGATGGTCTCTCGGAGTTCGGCCTCGACCTCCTCGGCGGCGATACCGTGCGGGCGGCCGGCCCGGCGCTGATCGGCGTCACCGCGATCGGCGAAGTCCCGGCGGGGGGAATCGTCCGGCGTGGGACCGCGCAGGTCGGCGACCGGATCTGCGTCAGCGGCACGATCGGGGATGCGGCCCTGGGCTTGCTCCTGCGCCGCCCCAACGGGCCGGGCTGGGCGGGCGCGCTGGACGCGGCGGATCGCGACGCCCTCATCGATCGCTACTGGCATCCCCGCCCGCGCATCGGCCTCGCTCCGGTCCTGCGCCGCTACGCCCGGGCCGCGATGGACGTCTCGGACGGCCTCGCCGGGGATCTGGCCAAGATGCTGAAGGGGGAGGGGCGCTCCGCGGAGATCGATCTCGCCCGGCTCCCGCTCTCGCCCGCCGCCGCGAGAGCCTTGGCCCAGGAGCCGGCCCTCCTGACCCCGATCGCGACGGGCGGCGACGATTACGAGATCCTCTGCGCCGTGGCCCCCGAGAACCTGAACGCCTGCCTGGCGGCGGCGGGCGCCACCGGCACGCCCCTGACCTGCATCGGCACGGTCACGGCCGGTTCCGCGTCGCCCTCCTTCCGGGAGGCCGACGGCACGCGGCGGGTGCTGGGGACAGGGTCCTTCAGCCACTTCTGAGACGCCGGCCGCTTCGCGCGGCGCCGTCCCCGAACGCTGAGATCAGGCTCGCGCCCGCGCGAACACTTCCACCGAGCCCGACCTGTTTTGCGATGCAAAAATATTCGCGGCTGAAAAAGCTCGGCAGCATTTGCCAGCGCCGGTGAAGTTTGGCACTCAGAGCAGGCATTCCTTGGGAGGAGATGCACAACAACAGAAACGCGGCGCGCGGCGGAGACGCTCGCGCGAACGATGACCTTCGCACGCCAGAAACGCTGCGCACACCCGGAAACCACGGCCACGAAGTCCAGCAACGCCACGACAGACCCGCACGGGCATCGCCAATCAAGGACGGTCGAATGACAGCTTTGTTGCTTATCATCCTGGGCGGGCTGTGCGCCGTCGCCTATGGCATCCTCACGATCAACGACGTGATGAAGCGCGACGCCGGCACCCAGCGCATGCAGGAGATCGCGGGGGCGATCGCCGAGGGGGCGCAGGCCTATCTCCGGCGCCAATACGCCACGATCGCGATCGTCGGGCTCGTGCTGTTCGTCGCCCTCACATATTTCCTCGGGTTGAAGGTGGGTATCGGCTTCCTGATCGGCGCCGTGCTGTCGGGGGCGGCCGGCTTCATCGGCATGAACGTCTCGGTGCGTGCCAACGTCCGCACCGCGCAGGCAGCCTCCACGTCGCTCGGCGGCGGCCTCGACGTCGCCTTCAAATCGGGGGCCGTCACCGGCATGTTCGTGGCCGGCCTCGCGCTCCTCGGCGTGGCGCTCTACTACGGCTACCTCACCCGCATCGCCGGCCTGTCGCCGGCCAGCCGCGACGTCATCGACGCCCTGGTGGCCCTGGGCTTCGGCGCGTCGCTGATCTCGATCTTCGCCCGTCTCGGCGGCGGCATCTTCACCAAGGGCGCGGATGTCGGCGGCGACCTCGTCGGCAAGGTCGAGGCCGGGATCCCGGAGGACGATCCGCGCAACCCTGCCACCATCGCGGACAATGTCGGCGACAACGTCGGCGACTGCGCCGGCATGGCGGCCGACCTGTTCGAGACCTACGCGGTGACCGTGGTCGCCACCATGGTGCTCGCGGCGATCTTCTTCTCCGGCCAGACCGAGGTCGGGGGGCGCAACGTCCTCGAGGCGATGCTGCTCTATCCCCTGGCCATCGGCTCGGCCTGCATCCTGACCTCGATCGCCGGCACCTACGCGGTGCGGCTCGGGGCCAACCAGTCGATCATGGGCGCGCTCTACAAGGGCCTGATCACCGCCGGGGCCCTCTCGATCGTCGCCATCGCGGGCGTGAACTACGCCCTGTTCGGCGGCTTCGGCACGGCCTTCACCACCAACGCGGGCGTGACCTTCACCTCCGGGGGCCTTCTCGGCTGCGCGGTGATCGGCCTCGTCATCACGGCGCTGATCGTCGTCATCACCGAGTACTACACCGGCACCAACTTCCGGCCGGTGAAGTCCATCGCGGACGCGTCCGTGACGGGCCACGGCACCAACGTGATCCAGGGCCTGGCGATCTCGCTCGAATCCACCGCTCTGCCCGCGCTCGTCATCGTCGCGGGCATCATCAGCACCTACTCGCTGGCCGGGCTGTTCGGCATCGCCATCGCGGTCACCGCCATGCTGGCGCTCGCCGGCTTCATCGTGGCCCTCGATGCCTTCGGTCCGGTCACCGACAATGCCGGCGGCATCGCCGAGATGGCCGGCCTGCCGCCGGACGTGCGCAAGTCCACCGATGCCCTCGACGCGGTCGGCAACACCACCAAGGCGGTGACCAAGGGCTACGCCATCGGCTCGGCCGGCCTCGGCGCCCTGGTGCTGTTCGCCGCCTACACCTCCGACCTGAACTACTTCATCGCCCATGCGAGCCCGACCCAGTACCGCTTCTTCCAGGGCGTGACCGTCGATTTCTCGCTCTCCAACCCCTACGTGGTTGTCGGCCTGCTGCTGGGCGGCCTGATCCCGTTCCTGTTCGGCGGCATGGCGATGACCGCGGTGGGCCGCGCTGCCGGCGCCGTGGTGGAGGAGGTGCGTCGGCAGTTCCGTGAGAAGCCCGGCATCATGGAGGGGACCGACCGGCCGGATTACGGCCGCGCCGTCGACATGCTCACCCGGGCGGCGATCAAGGAGATGATCGTTCCCTCGCTGCTGCCGGTGCTGTCGCCGATCGTGCTGTTCTTCGTGATCCAGCCGATCGGCGGAAAGAGCCAGGCCTTCGCCACGGTGGGAGCGATGCTCCTCGGCGTGATCATCACGGGGCTCTACGTTGCGATCTCGATGACCTCGGGCGGCGGTGCCTGGGATAACGCCAAGAAGTACATCGAGGACGGGCACCACGGCGGCAAGGGCTCGGACGCCCACAAGGCGGCCGTGACCGGCGATACCGTCGGCGATCCCTACAAGGACACAGCCGGCCCCGCCGTGAATCCGGCGATCAAGATCACGAACATCATCGCCCTGCTGCTGCTGGCGGTGCTGGCACACAGCTGAACGCGAACGACCCCCGGCGGCCTGAAGGCCATCGGGGGTCGCGCGACGTCCTGCGGGCCGCGGCAGGATCCCTGCCGCGGCCTTCGCGCAATCGGTCTCAAGCAGCGTCCGGCATTTGGCCGAGGAGCTTGTCGAGGGTGATCGGGTAGCTCCGCACCCGCACGCCGGTGGCGTTGTAGACCGCGTTGGCCACCGCCGCGCCCACACCGCAGATGCCGAGTTCGCCCACACCCTTCGCCTTCATCGGCGAAGATTGCGGATCGACCTCGTCGAGGAAGATCACCTCCTGGTGCGGAATGTCCGCGTGCACCGGCACCTCGTAGCCGGCGAGATCGTGGTTCACGAAGAAGCCGCGCTTGGTGTCGACCGCGAGTTCCTCCATCAGCGCTCCGCCGACGCCCATCGTCATACCGCCGATGACCTGGCTGCGGGCCGATTTCGGGTTGAGGATGCGCCCGGCGGCACAGACCGCCAGCATGCGCCGCACCCGGATCTCCGCCGTGTCGACGTCGACGCCGACCTCGACGAAGTGGCCCGCGAAGGTCGATTGCTGCTGCTTCTTGGCGAGGTCGCCGTACTCGATCGAATCCTCCGCCACCAGTTCACCCTCGCTGGCCGCCTTGGCCAGGGTCTCGGTGCGATTTCCGGAGCGGACCTGCCCGTCCGCGAACACCGCATCGGCCGAGTTGAAGCCGAGCCGCTGCGCCACCGCCTCGCGGAGCTGGACGCAGGCCGCGTAGACACCGGCGGTCGAGTTGTTCGCACCGAACTGGCCACCCGAGCCGGCCGAGACCGGGTAGGACGAATCGCCGAGGCGCACCACCACCTTGTCGAGGCCCACGCCCATCATCTCGGCGGCGGTCTGCGCGATGATGGTGTAGGAGCCGGTCCCGATATCGGTCATGTCGGTCTCGACCGTGACGATGCCGTCGCGCCCGAGGCGGACCCGGGCGCCCGACTTCATCAGCAGGTTGTTGCGGAAACCCGCCGCCATGCCGATGCCCACGAGCCAGCGCCCGTCGCGAACCTGGCCGGGCTTCGGGTTGCGGGCCGACCAGTTGAACGTCTCCGCGCCGAGCTTCAGGCAGCCCACGAGGTTGCGGTGGGAGAACGGACGCTCGGGATGCCCCGGATCGACCTGGGTGTCGTTGCGGACGCGGAAGGCGACCGGGTCCATGCCCAGCTTCTCGGCCATCTCGTCCATGGCGATCTCGAGGGCCATCAGGCCCGGCGCCTCGCCCGGCGCCCGCATCGAATTGCCCTCGGGCAGGTCGAGATGGGCGAGCTTCATCGCCGTCAGGCGATTGGCCCCGGCATAGAGCAGCTTGGTCTGATCCACCGCCGTCTCCGGCTTGCCCTTGGGCAGGTTGCCGGAGGTGCTCTCGTGCGCAATGGCGGTGATCGTCCCGTCCGGTGTCGCACCGATGCGGATTCGCTGGATCGTGGCCGGCCGGTGGGTCGTGTTGTTGGCGACCAGCGGCCGGGTCAGCGCGACCTTGACCGGTCGGCCGGCGGCCTTGGCGGCCAGCGCCGCCACCACGGCGTCGGAGCGCACGAACAGCTTTCCCCCGAAGCCGCCGCCGATATAGGGCGAGTCGACGCGGATCGACGCCTCCGGGATGTCGAGGATCTTGGCGATGCTGCCCTTGGTCCAGGCGATCATCTGGTTGGAGGTCCAGAGGGTGAGCTTGTCGCCCTCCCAGGCGGCGATGGTCGCGTGCGGCTCCATCATCGCGTGGCTCTCGTCGGGGGTCGTGTAGGTCTCGTCGAACTGGACGGGCGCCGAGGCGAAGGCGCCCTCGAAGTCGCCGGTTCGATCCTCGCCGCCGCCGCCGCTGCCCTCGCCGCTGTCGCCGGGAACCGGCTTGGCGGACGAGGCCACGGCCGCGAGGTCGAACTGGCCGGCCTCGCGGGCATAGTCGACCTTGACGAGGAACGCCGCGGCTCGGGCCTGCTCGAAGGTCTCGGCCACCACGACCGCGATGGCCTGGTGGTAGTGCTGGACCTGGGGACCGCCGAAGAGGTTGGCGGCGTTCATCCGGCCGAGGCCGAGAGCCGGCATGTCCAGGGTGGTGACGATGGCGACGACGCCGGGCGACGCCTTGGCGGCCGCCGTGTCGATGGCGCGGATGCGGCCCTTGGCGATGCCGGCGCCGAGCACGTAGCCGTAGGCCTGATTCGCCACCACGTCGTGGCGCTCATAGGCATAGGGCGCCGTCCCGGTGGTCTTGAACTTGCCGTCGATGCGGTCCGTGGCCTTGCCGACGACTTTGAGCTGGTCGATCGGGTTCTGGCCCGCGGGGGTGTCGAACTTCATGGCTCAGGCCCTCGCTTCGTTCAGCGCCGCGCTGAGCGTGCGCTCGGCCAGCGTCAGCTTGTAGGCATTGTCGTGGGTCGGCTTGGCGCCGGCGAAGGCCTGCGCGGTCACCGCCTTGGCGCCCCGGGCCATCTCCCCCTCCGCCGCTTCCACCCGCCAGGGCTTGTGCGCCACGCCGCCGAAGGCCGCCCGGCCGCTGCCGTCCGGCTGAACCACCGCCGCCACCGAGACCAGGGCGTAGGCGTAGGACGCGCGATCCCGGACCTTGCGGTAGATGTGCGCGCCACCCAGCGGCTTCGGCAGCGTCACCGCCGTGATGAGCTCGCCGGGCGCGAGCGTGGTGTCTACCTCCGGCCGGTCACCCGGCAGGCGGTGGAATTCGGCCATCGGGATCTTCCGCTTGGTCCCCTTGGCGTCGACGGTCTCGACCGCGGCGTCGAGCACCCGCATGGCGACCGCCATGTCGCCCGGATGCGTGGCGATGCAGGCCTCGCTGGCACCGATCACGGCGAGCTGGCGCGAGACGCCGTCGAGGGCCGAGCACCCGGAGCCCGGCTGACGCTTATTGCAGGCCTGCGCGGTATCGTAGAAGTACGGACAGCGGGTGCGCTGCAGGAGATTGCCGGCGGTGGTCGCCTTGTTGCGCAGCTGTCCGGAGGCACCGGCGAGCAGGGCCCGCGAGAGCACGGCGTAATCCTTGCGCACGCGGGCATCGGCCGCGAGGTCGGTGTTGCGCACGAGAGCTCCGACGCGCAGACCGCCCTCTGGCATCGCCTCGATCTTGTCGAGCCCGAGGCCGTTGACGTCCACGAGGTGGGTCGGGGTCTCGATCTGCAGCTTCATTAGATCGAGGAGATTCGTGCCACCGGCAATGAACTTGGCGTTCGGATTACGGGACACGGCGGCGGCGGCTTCCGCGGGCGAATTCGGGCGCTCGTAGGTGAAAGACTTCATGCGGGCCTCCCGGCGACCTCGGTCATCGCCTCGACGATGTTGGAATAGGCGCCGCAGCGGCAGATATTGCCGCTCATGCGCTCGCGGATCTCGGCGTCCGTGACCTGCATCGGCGCATTCAGATCCGCCGTGACGTGGCTGGGGATGCCAGCCTTGATCTCGGCGAGCACCGCGACGCCGGAGCAGATCTGGCCGGGCGTGCAGTAGCCGCACTGGTAGCCGTCATGCTTGATAAAGGCGGCCTGCATCGGGTGCAGGGCGTCGGGCTGGCCGAGCCCCTCGATGGTGGTGATCTCCGACCCCTGGTGCATCACCGCCAGGGTCAGGCAGGAATTGATGCGCCGGCCGTCGACGATCATCGTACAGGCGCCGCACTGGCCGTGGTCGCAGCCCTTCTTCGAGCCGGTCAGGTGCAGGTGCTCGCGCGCGGCGTCGAGCAGGCTGGTGCGGGTGTCGATTTCGAGTTCGCGGCGCTGGCCGTTCACCGTCAGCGACACCTTCGCCAGCACCGGCTGATCCGGACCGGCGGAGTCAGGCCGACCCTCGGCCCGCGCGGGGACCGCCGCCAGGGCCGCACAGGCCGTCGCGCCGGCCATAACGTCACGTCGACTCAATTCGTTCTCTCCGAAACTTGGCATGGCGTTCTCTGAACCTGTAGCGGGAGGAGGCTGCCAGCGGACGGGTGCCCGGTAACGTCGCGGGCCGGGAGACCGCCCGATCGGGCGATCTTGGTCCCGGGCGTGACACGGAACCGCGCGGGCTCCGTCCAGACGTGCGCCTGCCTACTGCGAAGTGTATCCAGCGAGAACGCAGAACTCGGCGCGTCGGTCCCTGGAATTTCTCCAGACTGCGAAACCTCGCGCCTTCGTGTGCGGCCGAGCACCTCACGGGGTCGCATCGCCCGACACCCTGGTCGAAGGCCGCACCGTCGAACCCAGGACCAACGCTCCACCCGGCACGAAGGAGAAGCCCACGCGCACCGCGCGGGTCATCGCACAGGTCCGTGCTCCCATCGTCCCGGTCAGCGGCGCCGGAAAACCCGACGATCGCATCGGCCGCTTGAACGCCCTGAAAACCCTCGCCGGCATCCGCACGCGGTCGCCGGTGCCGATGGCGCGCGACGGCCTCGCCGCGGGCGTCCCGATGCCCTAGCTGTTTCAACAGATCTTCCGATCCGGTCGTCAGTCCTCGAAGCCGGTCGTCGAAGCCGGTCGTCTTGGCAAAAGGTGCGCGATGCAAAAGGGATTTCGCTGGTTCGGCCGGGTGGCTCTGCCCGTCCTGGCGCTGGTCGCGAGCGCGGGTGCTGCCGGCGCCGACTGCATCCGGCACGTCTATAACCGCTCACCCCTGACGCTGGTGGGCGCGCAGGAGGGCGGCCCGTCCTTCGTGGTGAGACCCGGCACCGCGCGCGCGATCCGGCTCTCGGGCCCCGGCAGCCTCGAGCTGTCCGGCTACTGCGATGCGTACGGGAGCCGCGGCAATGACGGGATCGGAGGTGCCGCGGTGCAGGCGTCGCTGCGATACACCGCCGTCCTCGATCGCTGCTACATGGAGATCGGCCACGACTTCTTCGACCGCGAACTCGGACGCGGGTTTCTTCCCCGGGACAGCCTCGCGCCGTTCACCGTGAACAATCCGAAACAGGGCGACGTGGTGCTCTACACGGATCGCACGATCTGCCGGCCCCGCTAGGGACGCCTTCGGTCAGATGGGGTGCGGGACCTCGGGCTTCAGCTTGAGGGGCCGCGCCAGTTTCTTCGAAAGGCGCCCCGCCGCCTCCACCGCCGCGCCCTCCGCGCTCGCGGCCGCCACGATGGCCAGAGCCTCGTCCTGGGCGGATGTCAGCACCGCGTAGACGCGCAACGCCTCTCGGCGCTGCTTCACCGCGACGAGAAAGACCTGGCTCTTGGCCCGCTTGCCCTTGTCGGCGGGAGCAGCCTCGGAGGACGGACGACGACGGCTCAAGGACGGACCGGCATCCGTTGGAGACCGACGGCCGGAACGGCGCAGGCCCTCTCGCTTGCGAAGATCGCGATCTCGTCCTTCCTCCGTCGTTTCACGGTCCCGACGACGTCCCGGACCGGGGAGAGGGCGACGCGCGTGCGTGTTCCCAAACGCCCGACCGGCGGCACGGGATCCGATCGCAAAGAACGCGTTTCACGAGCTTCGGCGCGCAATCCTATCCCACCCCGACATCCCAGCGCGGTCGTGCCGCGAATTTCGCCGTTCATCATGCATGCTCAGCCAGATTCGGGAAGATCATCGACCGTGATCACCCCGGGATGCCTCCGAAGTTTCTGTGCGATGTCTTCCACGGAGCGGCGCGACAGCCGCACGAAGGTGATCAACGTCTCGTCGAATTCAGGCGCGGAACCGCGCCGAGTCACGAATTGCCGGACACGGGAGGGGCGCACACCGGACACGGCCTGCACCACCTCCAGGCTGATGCAGCCGGGCTTGGCCACCACGCGGAGGGGCCGGATGTGCATCCGGTCGTGGTAGCGCTCCTGCAAGGGTTTCATCCCGGCGAGGATCCCCAGCAGGATCGCCGTGGTGGCGATGCCCGCCACGTAGAGGCCGCCGCCGACCGCGAGACCGACGGCCGCGACGGCCCAGAGGCTCGCCGCGGTGGTGAGCCCCTTCACCACCTCGCCCCGCAGGAGAATCGTTCCCGCCCCGAGAAACCCGATGCCGGAGACGACCTGGGCGGCCATGCGCGAGGGATCGAGGGCGACGTTCCGGGTCCCGAGCACATCGGCGAAGCCGAAGGCCGAGACGATCATGATCAGGCAGGCGCCGACGCCGACCAGCATGTGCGTTCGCAGGCCCGCGGCCCAGAGCAGGCGCTCGCGTTCGATGCCGATCAGCCCGCTCAGGATCGCGGCCAGGAGCAGGCGCCAGACGATCTCGACGTTGCCTAGCATTCCCGGGTCTCCTCCCAATCCGATGTCGCGCGCCGGCCGAAGCGGACCTCAGCCGATGAAAGCCGTCACGGCGTAGCAGGCCGCGGCGATCAGGGCGGCAGCCGGCAGGGTCAGCACCCAGGCGACCACGATGTTGCCGGCGACGCCCCAGCGAACCGCCGAGGTCCGCCGTGCAGCCCCGACGCCGATGATCGCGCCCGTGATGGTGTGGGTGGTCGAGACCGGTACGCCGAGCCAGGTCGCGGCGAACAGGGTGATCGCGCCGCCCGTCTCGGCGCAGAACCCCTGCATCGGGTTCAGACGCGTGATCCTGGAGCCCATCGTGTGCACGATGCGCCAGCCCCCAAGCAGCGTGCCCAGCGCCATGGCGGACTGGCAGGAGATCACCACCCAGAGGGGAACGTGAAAGGAGGCGCCCAGGTGGCCCTGCGAGTAGAGCAGCACCGCGATGATCCCCATGGTCTTCTGCGCGTCGTTGCCGCCGTGGCCCAGGGAGTAGAGCGAGGCCGAGACGAACTGCAGGGCGCGGAAGCGCCGGTCGACCGCGAACGGCGTCGCCCGCACGCAGAGCCAGGAGACCATCAGCACCAGGAGGAGCGCGAGCAGAAAGCCCAGGAGCGGCGAGAGGACGATGGCGGCGGCGGTCTTCGTCAGACCGCTCCAGACCACCGCGCTGAACCCGGCCTTGGCGACGCCCGCTCCGATGAGGCCGCCCACGAGGGCGTGCGAGCTGCTTGACGGGATGCCGAAGACCCAGGTGACGATGTTCCAGGTGATGGCGCCCATCAGCGCGCTGAAGATCACCCGGGGATCGATGATCCCCGCATCGACGATTCCGGTCCCGAGGGTCTGGGCCACGTGCAGGCCGAAGAACAGAAAGGCAATGAAGTTGAAGAACGCCGCCCAGAGCACCGCGTATTGGGGCCGCAGCACCCGCGTCGACACGATGGTGGCGATGGAGTTGGCCGCATCGTGCAGGCCGTTGAGGAAGTCGAAGAACAGCGCGACGGCGATCAGGCCGGCGAGGGCGGGCAGGGCGAGCGCGGTGGCCTCGGTCATCGGGTCGCCTACACGTTCTCGATCACGATGCCGCTGATCTCGTTGGCGACGTCCTCGAAGCGGTCGACCACGTCCTCGAGGTGGCCGTAGATCTCCGCACCGATGAGGTAGGCCATCGTGTCGCCGTCGCCGCCATCCTTGCGGTGGGCCTCGTAGAGCGCCTTGAGGCCGCGCTCCTGCAGCTCGTCCGAGCGTCCCTCGACCCGGGTGATCTGCTCGGTCAGGGTGTTGATGCGCCCCGCATGGGTTCCGACGGCCGTGAGGAGGGGGATCGTCTCGGCGGTGAGCCGCGCCGCCTCGATCACGGTGCCGCCCATCTCCTGCATCAGCGGTTCGAAGCGGCGAACCTCGTAGAGGGCGATCGTCTTCACCGTCTTGTTCATCTGGTCGATGGCGTCGTCCATCGACTGGATCAGGTCCTTGATGTCGCCTCGGTCGAAGGGCGTGATGAAGCTCCGGCGCACGGCGAGGAGGACTTCGGCGGTGATCGCGTCCGCCTCATGCTCGCGCTCCACCACCTGCTGGCAGTAGCGCGGAACGGCGTCCCCGCCCTGAAGTACGCCCTGCAGCGCTTCGGCGCCGGCCACCAGGGTGCGCGAGTGCCGCTCGAAGAGGTCGAAGAACCGATCCTCGCGCGGCATCAACGCCTTGAACCAACCCAGCATCCCCGACTCCGGACCCACCCCGCTTGATTAGCCAACTAGGGTTTTCGCGCGCAGGAGACCAGGGCCTTCGCGAGCTTTGCCCTGGTGCGCCGCCCAGGCAATCATCGGCCGATGACGCTGCGGATGGTGAAGCTCGACTGGATACGGGCGACTCCGGGCAGCTTCGAGAGCACCGACCGGTGCAGCCGCTCGTATTCCGCCATGTCGGCGACGCGGATCTTCAGGAGATAATCGGAATCGCCCGTCATCAGGTAGCAATCCTGGATGTCTGGGCAGCGCCGCACGGCCGCCTCGAACCGGTTGAGGCAATCCTCGGTCTGCCGCTCCAGGGCGATCCGGGTCATCACCACCAGGCCGGCGGAGACGGGCCCGTCGAGAAGCACGGTGTAGCCGCGGATCGTGCCGTTGCGCTCCAGCATCCGCAAGCGCCGCAGGCAGGCGGAGGCCGAGAGGCCGACGCGCTGCGCCAGGGCAGCGTTCGGGATCCGCGCATCCTCGCGGAGGACCCGAATGATCGCGCGATCGATCTCGTCGGGCGGCATCACTATCCTCGGCCGGCATAGGCAACGATCGTGCATCGTATCGCAGGATCGTGCGTCGGGCACCCTTTGCGAGGCGGAACCTGCACCATCTTCGCTGCACCGCTCGCAGGATCGAGTGTCTCTAGTCCGACGAGACCGGAGCGCTCGGGGCCGGGAGCGGCATGGCCCCGCCTGTGCTTGGGATTCCGGGCCTCAGGGGAGACGTGCGATGCGGGTCCTGGTTCTCGGAAGCGGCGTGGTCGGCGTCAGCACGGCCTATTACCTCGCCAAGGCCGGTCATGCCGTCACGGTGATCGACCGCCAGCCCGCCGCCGGCCTGGAGACGAGCTTCGCCAATGCGGGCCAGGTCTCGCCGGGCTACTCGGCCCCCTGGGCGGCCCCGGGCATTCCCATCAAGGCGATGAAGTGGCTGATGATGCGCCACCGGCCCCTGGTGCTGTGGCCGACCGTCGAGCCGCGCTTCTATGGCTGGCTCGCGCGCATGCTCGCGAACTGCACCGAGGACGCGTATATCCGCAACAAGGGCCGCATGGTTCGTCTCGCCGAGTACAGCCGGGACGTCCTGCGCGACCTGCGCACCGAGACCGGCATCACCTACGACCACCGGACCCGCGGCACCCTCCAGCTCTTCCGCACGCGAAAGCAGCTCGACCATGTCGGCGACGACACCCGCGTCCTCGATACCTATGGGGTCGCCTACACGGTGCTGGACCCGGCCGGATGCATCGCGGCCGAGCCCGCGCTGGCCGGCGTCCGCAACACGATCGTCGGGGGCCTTCACCTGAGCGGCGACGAGACGGGCGATGCCCACCTGTTCACGCAGCGCCTGGCGGAGCTGTGCGCGCGGATGGGCGTCCGTTTCCGCTACGGGACGCGCATCGACGGCCTCGAGACCGCGGGCGACGCGGTGACGGGCGTGGTCTGCGGCTCCGAGACCCTGCGGGCCGATGCCTACGTCGCCGCCATGGGCTCCTTCACCCCAGGCCTCCTCCGTCCCCTCGGGCTTCGGCTGCCGATCTATCCCGTCAAGGGATACTCGCTCACCCTGCCGGTCACCGACCCCGCCCAGGCGCCGGTCTCCACCGTCATGGACGAGACCTTCAAGGTCGCGCTCACGCGCCTCGGGGACCGGATCCGCGTGGGCGGCACGGCCGAGCTCGCGGGCTTCAGCGATGTCCTCAGGGCCCCGCGCCGGGCGACCCTGGAGCGCTGCGTCCGGGACCTGTTCCCGAACGGGGGCGACCTCGCGGCCGCCACGTTCTGGACCGGCCTGCGCCCGATGACGCCGGACGGCACGCCGATCGTCGGTGCCACGCGCTATGCCAACCTCTACACCAACACCGGCCACGGCACCCTGGGCTGGACGATGGCCTGCGGCTCCGGTCGGATGCTGGCCGACCTGATGTCCGGCCGCGCGCCCGACATCGACCATGCCGACCTGGCGCTCGCCCGCTACGCCGCCTGACGCCGTCAGGCGGTGAACCCCTCCAGGATGAGCATCACCAGGGGGATGGCGAGCCCGGCGAGCACCGTCTGCAGGGCGAGGATGCCGGCCATCAGCGGCGCGTCGCCCCCGAGCTGCCGGGCCATGATGTAGGACGAGGACGCCGTCGGCAGCGACTGGAACAGCAGGGCGGTGGCGGCGGCCGGCCCGTGCAGGCCGGCGGCGAGGCAGGCCAGGATCGTCACCGTCGGCATCAGCACGAACTTGGCGACCGACGCGATGACGACCGGACGCAGCCAGGTCCGGACGGTACGGGGATCGAGGGCGGCGCCGACGCAGAGGAGACCGAGCGGGAGGGAGGCCTGCCCCAGGGCCTTCAGGGTGGGCTCCAGTCCCGGCGGCAACCCGAAGCCCGTCGCCTGCAGGGCGATCCCGATGCCGCAGGCGACCACCAGGGGATTGAGAAGGATCTGGCGGAGGATCGCCCGCGGCGCCAGCCGCCCGCCCGAGCCGAAGCGCGCGAAGACCAGGACGCACAGGATGTTGACCGTGGGCACGATGGCCGCGTTGGCGACCGCCGCGAGGGCGATTCCCTGCAGGCCGAACAACCCCGCCGCCGCCGAGACCCCGACGTAATTGTTGAAGCGCACTCCGCCCTGAAACACCGAGGTGAAGGCCGCTCCGTCGAGGTCGAGCCGCGGCCGGATCGCGAGCAGCATGAGCGCCACCGCGAGGGTCGAGGCCACGAGGACGCCCGCCAGGGCGAGGACGGGCACGCCGTCCAGGCGCGCGGTGGCCAGCCCGTGGATGAACAGCGCCGGCAGCAGCACGTAGTAGCCGAGGCGCTCGGCCTGGGCCCAGAACGACTCGGCCACGAGGCCGTTGCGGCGCAGCAGCACGCCGAGGCCGATCAGCAGCGCGATCGGCACCAGGGCGAGGATGACCGTCGCGCTCACGCGGCGGGCCGGAGGACGCTGGAACCGGCGGTGATCGATAAGCGCATGGATCGCAACTCGGGTGAGACGACGGCCAGCTGTACGTGACGTGGGTTGCGGAAGAGTACCGGGGCGGGTGCGTTCCTGGGGGCGCGGGGCATGGCCATCCCCAGGCATCGCGGGGAACGGGCCTGCCACACCCGTCGCCATGGCCCCCGATTTGCATCATTTTGATGCATCGTCCCGGCTCGAATCGCCGGGACTGCGGATTGTCTGATGGCGCTCGAACAGCCCTCGCCGGCCGGACTCGACGAGACCTATCGCCGGATCACCTGGCGGCTGCTGCCGTTCCTGATGTTCCTCTGGGTCCTCTCCTGGATCGACCGGGTGAACATCGGCTTTGCCAAACTGCAGATGCTCGCCGACCTGAAGTTCAGCGAGACCGTCTACGGCATCGGCGCCGGGATCTTCTTCATCGGCTACTTCCTCTGCGAGGTCCCGAGCAACCTCCTCCTCGAGCATATCGGCGCCCGCAAGACCATCGCGCGCATCACCCTGCTGTGGGGTCTCTGCTGCGTGGCGATGATGTTCGTCACCACCCCCGGCCTGTTCTACGTCCTGCGTTTCCTCCTGGGGGTGTTCGAAGCGGGCTTCTATCCGGGCGTGATCCTGTTCCTGACCTACTGGTACCCCACCGAGCGGCGCGCCAAGGTCTTCGGGCTGTTCATGTCGGCCTCCGCCATCGCGGGGGTGATCGGCGGACCGCTGGCCGGCACGATCATGACCGGACTCGACGGCGTGAACGGCTGGTCAGGCTGGCAGTGGGTCTTCCTCCTCGAGGGCATCCCGTCGATCCTGGCCGGCCTCGTCACGCTGTTCTATTTGACCGATCGGCCGGAGAAGGCCGGCTGGCTGACCCCGGAGCAGCGCGCCCTGGTCGCGGCCGACCTCGCCCGCGACGCGGCGGCCCTCGGCCCGCGGGAGCATCGCATCCTGGCCTCGTTGCGGGATGTCCGGGTCTGGCAATGCATCGCGATCTTCTTCTGCATCATCACCGCCAACTCGGCCCTGACCTTCTTCGGGCCGAGCGTGGTCCGCGAGGCGGGCTACACCGACCCGCTCACCATCGGCTGGATCATGTCCGGCGCCTATCTCTGCGGCGCAGCCGGGATGATCCTCAATGGCCGCCACTCCGACCGCTCCGGCGAGGCGCGCCTCCATTGCGGCCTCCCGGCGCTGATCGGCGCCGTGGCGATCGCCCTCCTCGGGTGGCTCGTCCCGATCAGCCCGGCGCTGTCGATCCTCGCCCTCACGGTGGCGATCGTCGGCACCATGAGCGCCATTCCGGTCTTCTGGCAGATCCCAGGCCGGTTCCTCGCCGGTTCGGCCGCGGCGGCCGGCATCGCGCTGATCAACGCGGTGGCGAACCTTGCCGGGTTCGGCGCGCCGGCGGTGATGGGCGCCCTGCACGAACAGACCGGCTCTGCCGCCACCGGCCTCTGGATCGTCGCGGGCTTCGAGGTCGCGACGCTCCTCCTCATCCTCGCCTTCGTCCCGCCGGAACCCGGAGCCCTGGTCCGGCGGGCCGCGGCACGCGCCGCCCACGAACCCGCCTGAACCCGAACCCCGCACTCGTCGAGAAGGACACGCCATGGATCGACCGGCCCTCACGCGCCGAAGCCTCGTCGGCGCCGGTCTCGGCGCCGTCGCCGCCACCGGCGCTCTGGCGCAGGCCGCGCCCGCCCCGCCGAGGGCCCTGGCGACGGCGCCGAACTCCCAGGCCGGCCTCGGCCCGCGCCTGACCCTGCACGCCATCGACAACTTCCACGGCACGCCCGGCGCCGGCATGGTCTGCGACCTAGCGATCCGAGAGGGCGACGCCTATCGGACGCTCAAGACCGTGACCACCGCCGCCAATGGCCGTCCGGCCGAACCGCTCCTGGTCGACGAAGCCCTGAAGGTCGGCCAGTACGAGTTGCTGATGCATTTCGAGGCGTATTTCGCCAAGGCCGGCGTAGCGCTGCCGCAGCCGAATTTCCTCAGCCTCGTTCCGGTGCGCTTCGTGATCCGCGATGCGGGGCAGCGCTACCACCTGCCGGTGCTGTTCACCCCCTGGGGCTACTCCTACTATCGCGGCAGCTGACGCGCCCGCGGCACCCCTTCAGCGAGATTTCCTTCCGGAGCCCGATCGACATGGCCGGCATCACCACACACGTCCTCGACGCGGATCGCGGCCGCCCGGCGCCGGGGGTGCGCATCGACTTCTCCGTGAGGGAGGGCGACGCGTGGCGCCTCGTGAAGAGCGTCGTCACCAATACCGACGGGCGCACCGACGCACCGATCCTGCCAGCCGCCGAGGCCAAGGTCGGTCAGTACCAGCTGGAATTCCACATCGACGCCTACCTGAAGACCAAGCCCGGCGTGACCGAGGCCGACATCTTCGTCGACAATCCGGTGGTGCGCTTCGCGGTCTTCGATGCCGGGCAGCACTACCACGTGCCGATGCTGTGCGCGCCGGGCACCTGCGCCACCTACCGAGGCAGCTGACGGCGATGGTCGATTCCGGAAAGCCCGATCTCGCCGCCATCAATCGGCTCGATGGGGCCGGCTTCGTCGTCCGGTTCGGAGGGGTGTTCGAGCATGCGGCCTGGGTCGCGGAGCGCGCCCACGCGCACGGGCCCTTCGCCAGCCTCGACGACCTGCACGCGGCCATGATGCGGGCCGTGCGCGCCGCACCGACCGAAACCCGCATCGCCTTCCTGAACGGCCATCCGGAGCTCGCCGGGCCCGAGGCGCGGGCCCGCAGCATGACGGCGGATTCGGCGAGCGAGCAGGGCAGCGCCGGGCTCGACCACATGCCCGCCGCCGACGCGGAAGCCTTCGACCGCCTGAACGCCGCCTATCGCCGCCGCTTCGGCTTTCCCTTCATCATCGCGGTCCGCGGCCGGGCGCGGGCCGAGATCCTGGCGATCTTCGCGGAGCGCCTGCAGCGCACCCCCGCGGAGGAAGAGCAGGCCGCCCTCGACGAGATCGCACTGATCACCCGGATGCGGCTCGACCGCCTCGTCGCCGCATCCGGGTGAGGCAGTTCACTTCAGGCGGGCGGCGGCCCAGGCGATGTGGTCGGCCATGAAGGTGGAGATGAAGTAGTACGAGTGGTCGTACCCCTCGCGCATGTTGAGGGTCAGGGGAATGCCGGCGGTCTTGCAGGCCTCTTCCAGGAGCCAGGGACGCAGGCCGTCGTCGAGGAAGCTGTCGGCGGTGCCCTGGTCGACCAGGAACTCCGGGAAGCGCTTGCCGTCCTCGATCAGCGCCGTGGCGTCGTGGGCGCGCCACGCGGCGGTGTCGGTGCCGAGATACTTTTCGAAGGCAGGCTTCGACCAGCCGGCCGTGGAGGGCTGGGCGATCGGCGCGAAGGCCGAGCAGGACTTGAAGCGGTCGGGATAGGTGAGGGCGATGGTCAGTGCACCGTGGCCGCCCATGGAATGGCCGAAGATGCCCTGGCGGGACATGTCGGCCGGGAACTCCTGAGCGATGAGGGCGGGCAGTTCCTCGGTCACGTAGCTCCACATCCGGTAGTTCGCGGCGTAGGGCGCCTGGGTGGCGTCGAGGTAGAAGCCGGCGCCGGAGCCGAACTGCCAGTTGCCCTCTTCGTCGGGAATGCCGGGGCCGCGCGGGCTGGTGTCGGGCGCCACGATGATGACGCCGTGCTCGGCCGCCGCCTTGCGGTACTCGCCCTTGTCCATGACGTTGGCGTGCGTGCAGGTCAGGCCCGAGAGGTACCACAGCACCGGCACCGGGCCGGCCTCGGCCTGCGGCGGCACGAACACCGCGAAGGTCATCGGGCAGCCCGTGGTCCGGGCATCGTGCTTGTAGACGCCCTGCGTGCCGCCGTGGGCGCGGGCCTTCGAGAGGGTTTCCATGTGTACTCTCCTGCTTAGGGCTCAGAGTCCCGTTCCGGGGCTGGGAAAGGGTGCGATGTCGGGCCCCTGATAGAATGGTCGGTCCGCGCCCGTCCCTCTGCCTCTGCGGGAGAGGGCGGCCCGCGTCAGCGGGTCGGGTGAGGGGAGCACCGGTCCCGGAGAGGTCGCCCCCTCTCCCGCCTGCTCCGCAGGCACCCTCCCCCGCGAAGGGGGGAGGGACCGGACACGATCTGTCCCGATCGGATCAGTAAACCACCACCGACCGGATCGACTTGCCCTCGTGCATGAGGTCGAAGCCGTGGTTGATGTCCTCGAGCGGCATGGTGTGGGTGATCAGGTCGTCGATGTTGATCTTGCCCTCCATGTACCAGTCGACGATCTTCGGCACGTCGGTGCGGCCGCGGGCGCCGCCGAAGGCCGAGCCCTTCCAGACGCGGCCGGTGACGAGCTGGAATGGACGGGTCGCGATCTCCTTGCCGGCCTCGGCCACGCCGATGACGATCGACTCGCCCCAGCCGCGGTGGCAGCACTCGAGGGCCTGGCGCATCACGTTGACGTTGCCGGTGCAGTCGAAGGAGAAATCAGCGCCGCCGCCGGTCACGTCGAGGATCGCCTGGACCACGTGATCGTTGCCGACCTCCTTCGGGTTGATGAAGTGGGTCATCCCGAACTTGCGGGCCATCTCCTGCTTGTCCGGATTGATGTCGACGCCGATGATCTTGTCGGCCCCGACCATCCGGGCGGCCTGGAGCACGTTGAGGCCGATGCCGCCGAGGCCGAACACCACGACGTTGGCGCCGGGCCAGACCTTGGCGGTGTAGATCACCGCGCCGATGCCGGTGGTGACGCCGCAGCCGATGTAGCAGATCTTGTCGAAGGGGGCGTCTTCGCGGATCTTGGCCAGCGCGATCGCCGGCAGGACCGTGAAGTTCGAGAAGGTCGAGCAGCCCATGTAGTGGAACAGGGTGTTGGACCCGCCCGGGCTGCCGCCGGTGGAGACGCAGGAGAAGCGGCTGGTGCCGTCGGGCATCACGCCCTGGCCCTGCGTGGAGCGGATCGCGGTGCACAGGTTGGTGCGCTGCGACAGGCAGGACTTACAGTTGCGGCATTCCGGGGTGTAGAGCGGGATGACGTGGTCGCCGGGCTTCAGCGCGGTGACGCCGGCGCCGACCTCGCGGACGATGCCCGCGCCCTCGTGGCCGAGGATCGCCGGGAACTTGCCCTCGGAATCGAGGCCCGACAGGGTGTAGGCGTCGGTGTGGCAGATGCCGGTGGCCATCAGCTCGACGAGAACCTCGCCGGCCTTGGGTCCTTCGATGTCGATGGTCTCGATCGTGAGAGGCTTCTTGGCCTCCCACGCGACCGCGGCGCGCGTCTTCATAGCAGTGTCCTTAGAGCTGTGATGATCACGGACGGCGGCGATGGATGCCGGCGCTTCGTCTCGCGGCACCCGAAAGGTGGCAAGGCGAACGGCCCGAAAATCTGAATGGTGTTTGATGCCTCCGGCGTCGAGATGCAACAGGCGTGCTCCGTCGTTTGCGCCAGGGTTGCGAATTTGGAATGACGGTCGCCGCGACGCGGCCGGAACGGAGGGACGATGAAGGACTGGGATAGGGGGCGTGAGGCGCTCATCGCGTCGGCGGCGGCGCGCAATCGTGCGGCGATCCTCGCCGTCCTGCGGGACGTCCTGCCCGAGACCGGCACGATCCTAGAGATCGCCAGTGGATCGGGTGAGCACGCGGTCCATTTCGCCGCCGCCCTGCCGGCGCTCTCGTGGCAGCCCAGCGACCCCGAGCCGGCCTATCGCCGCAGCATCGCGGCGCATGCGGAGGCCGCAGGTCTCGCCAACCTGCGGCCTCCCCTCGATCTCGACGCCGCCGCGGCCGCCTGGCCGATCGCGCGCGCCGACGCCATCCTGTGTATCAACATGGTCCACATCGCGCCGTGGTCGGCCACGGAAGGGCTGATGGACGGAGCCGCCCGCACGCTTGCCCCGGGCGGCGTCCTGTTCCTCTACGGCGCCTTTCGCGAGGGCGGCCGCCACACCGCCGAGAGCAACGCCGCCTTCGACCAGGACCTGCGTGCGCGGGATCCGCGCTGGGGCGTCCGCGATCTCGAGACCGTCGCGGACACGGCCGCGCGGCGCGGCCTGCGGCACGAAGCCCGCATCGGCCTGCCGGCAAACAACCTGGCGCTGGTCTTCCGTCGCCCTGCGTCGACGGCCTCGGCCTGATGCCCGCTGAGTCCCAGGCCCCGCACTCGCGGGACCGCATCGAAACCCTGCGCGACGCCCTCGAAGGCCGCCAGATCGAACTCTCCCTTGCGGCCGTCGCCGCAGGGGCCGTCACGGCCCTGACCGTGCCGGGAACGGCGGCGTTGGAAGGAGGGATCAACCCGGCCCTGGCGCTGATGCTGTTCGTCACCTTCCTGCAGGTGCCCCTGCGGGCGCTGGCTCACGCCTCCACCCGCGGACGCTTCCTGGCGGCGCTGATGGTCGTCAATTTCCTCGCGATCCCCCTGTTGGTCGCCGGGCTCACCCTCTTCCTTCCCGCCGACCCGATGCTGCGTCTCGGCGTGCTGATGGTGCTGCTCACGCCGTGCATCGACTACGTGGTGACCTTCGCCCATCTCGGGGGCGCCGATGCCCGGGTCCTGCTGGCCTCGACCCCGGCCCTTCTCCTCGCCCAGATGGCGCTGTTGCCGATCTACCTGACGCTCTTTCTCGGCGCGGACGCGGGACGGTTCGTGCAGGTCGGCCCCTTCCTCCACGCCTTCGTCTGGCTCATCGCGCTGCCCTTGGCCGCGGCCGGTGCCGTCCAGGTCTGGAGCGGACGGAGCCGCCTCGGGCGACGGGCCGCGGCCGGGCTTAGTGTGCTGCCGGTCCCCGCGACGGCCCTCGTCCTCTTTGTCGTGGTCGCGGCGGTCCTGCCGCAGCTCGGCGCGAGCCGGGACGCGGCCGCACGGACGGTCCCGGTCTACCTGGCCTTCGCCGCATTGGCTCCGCTCATCGGCTGGGGAGCCGGGCGCGTTTTCCGGCTCGACGCGCCCACCGGGCGGACCCTGGCCTTCAGCGCCGCGACCCGGAACTCGCTGGTCGTCCTGCCCCTGGCCTTCGCGGTTCCGGGCGGGGTGCCCCTGCTGCCGGCCGTCATCGTCACGCAGACGCTGATCGAACTCATGAGCGAGCTGGCCTACGTCCGGATAATCCCGCTTCTCGGACGTCCGTCGATCCGATCCGCGTCCGCGCCCTAAAAACCCCTTCGCCGCGCGGTCCGGAACGGGCGGCGCGCGGCGACGTCCCTGGGATCGCGGACGGGACTCACCCAGGGTCACGGCCAGGGGCGATCGAAACCGGATCTGCGATCGGCCGTCGAAATCGGGATCGAACACCTGACAGGGTAAGCAAATCGTTCGGCGCCTGCCGCGAACGCCGTCGCCCTACGTTTCCCGCCATGCTTTAATCCAGAAAAACCGCTGCATTGCAGCGTATAGGGAGAGAAATGCCTGGAATGGACGTTCGCGTTTCAGACGCGTCCTTGTCGGACGCACGCACGCCCGGGTGGCTGTCCCGCGAAGCGATCGTCGCCAAGCCCGGCTTCAACCGATGGCTGGTCCCGCCGGCGGCCCTGGCCATCCATCTCTGCATCGGCATGTCCTACGGTCTGTCGGTGTTCTGGCTCCCCCTGTCGAGGGCGCTGAGTGTCGGCCAGCCCGCGCCGGCGGCCTGCCCGGACATGAGCATCGCCACCGCCCTGGTCACCACCACCTGCGACTGGCGCGTCAGCGACCTCGTCATCGTCTTCTCCATCGGTATCGTGATGCTCGGGCTGTCGGCGGCGGTGTTCGGCGGCTGGCTGGAGCGGGCGGGGCCCCGCAAGGCCGGCCTCGCGGCGGCCCTGTGCTGGGGCGGCGGATTCCTGATCGGCGCCCTCGGCGTCTACGTGCATCAGCTCTGGCTGATCTGGCTCGGCATGGGCCTCGTCGGCGGGATCGGCCTCGGCCTCGGCTACATCTCGCCGGTCTCGACCCTGGTGAAGTGGTTCCCCGACCGCCGGGGCATGGCCACCGGCATGGCCATCATGGGCTTCGGCGGCGGCGCCATGATCGGCTCGCCGCTGGCCACCCTGCTCATCAACACCTTCAAGACCCCGGATTCCGCTGGCGTCTGGCAGACGCTGGCGGTGATGGGCGGGCTCTACGGCGCGGCGATGCTCTGCGGCGCCTTCGGCTACCGCGTGCCCCCGGCCGGCTGGCAGCCGGAAGGCTGGACCGCGCCGGCGGCCAAGAGCGCGATGATCACCTCGGGTCACGTCCACCTGGACCGGGCCCACAAGACCCCGCAGTTCTCGGTGCTCTGCCTCAACGTCTCGGCTGGCATCGGCGTGCTCGCCCTGGCGTCGCCGATGCTGCAGGAGATCTTCGGCGGCGCCCTGATCGGTCAGCCGGGTGCCGGCTTCGGCCAGCTCGATGCCGGCCAGAAGGCCCAGATCGCGGCGGTCGCGGCCGGCTTCGTCGGCCTCCTGTCCCTGTTCAACATCCTCGGACGCTTCTTCTGGGCCTCGATGTCCGACAAGATCGGCCGCAAGGTGACCTACGCCACCTTCTTCGCCCTCGGATGCCTGCTCTACGCGGGCGCACACTGGGCGGCGTCGATCGGCTCGAAAGCGCTGTTCGTGACGTTCTTCTGCGTGATCCTGTCGATGTACGGCGGCGGCTTCGCCACGATCCCCGCCTACCTCGCCGACATCTTCGGCACGCAGTTCGTCGGTGCCATCCACGGGCGGCTCCTCACTGCCTGGTCGACGGCCGGCGTGGTCGGTCCCTTCGTGGTGACGGCGATCCGGCAGGCGCAGGTCGATGCCGGCATCCAGGGGGCGGCGCTCTACACCCGGACGATGTATATCCTGGCGGCCTTCCTGGCAGCCGGCTTCGTCGCCAACCTCCTGGTCCGGCCGCTGGCGGCGCGCTGGTTCATGAGCGACGCCGCGCTCGCCGCCAGCGCGAAGGGCGGGAACGCCACGGCAGCGGGGCGGACGAGCGCTCGCGGCATCGGCCGGGGCGGCGTCACGCCCCTCGCGATCCTCGCCTGGATCGCCGTCGGCGTCCCGATCGCCTGGGGGATCTGGAGCACGGTCTCGAAGGCGATGATCCTGTTCGGGTAAGGGCCGCACCGTCCACCCCCGGCGAAACGCCGAAGGTCCCGACCCGGCGACCGGTCGGGTGATCCGCCGCCCCCCGACGTGAGACCCTTGTCCGAAGGCGCAGCCCGGCCGGCGGGGAAGTCGGCGTCGTCCGCCCGCTCGATGCCCTCCGCCGGCTCCGACGCGGCGGACTCGTCGGCCGGCGGCGGACTGGTCCGGACGACACCTCGGCGGATCGGGCCAGCAGCGGACGAGGCCGCGTCCATCGGGGCCTCCCCGGTCTCGTCGTCGGGAGCGAGGCGACGATGCGCAGACCTAGATCAGTGCCGCGGCGCTCGGAGCAAAGCCCTCCACGAGGCCGGCGGCGCTGGCGACGGCATTGATCCGGATCGCCGCCCGAAGGAATAGCACCATAATTCCTGTCGTACTGTTCTCCGACCTCGACAATGACTATTTTCGTGCAAACTTTCCTTCTGTTTTGGGACAAATCACTGCCCATCACCGTTTCTGACGAAATACGGAAATACTCATGACTTTTATTCTCGAATACATTTCTAATTAGACAATCTAACTCATTGAATTTTGTCCTGTAACCTTTTCAGATTTCCGCCTTTCCAGCATAGGATGGATCTAAGCTGTGTTTTGAAGCCACACCCACCGGGATAATACAAGCACAGGCTTTTGCGGCGTAGAAAACACACCTCTCGGTTGTCTAGATAGGGCGCGCCGCGTTGTCGCTGCACCGTTCTCGGGTGCCGTCCCGCATCGCGACCAGCATCGGGAGACAGCCGTGATCCGAACGCCATTCAGATTTCGCACCGGAAACGAGACCTACGAAAACTCCGGAGCCGTCCGCAGGTGCGACGGTCCGCCGACCGGGACAATGGGCGCGGCACCCGCCGTTCGGACGACCCTGCGCGCCCTCCGATCGCTGGCGCGCCGTCTGTCGGCTGCCTTCGCCCTGCTGGCCCTCGCCGGCGCCCCCGCGATGGCGGGGTCCGCGGCCCAGCCGGGCCAGACCATCGGTGCCGCGGCCGGCGCCCAGCTTCCGGTGGGTCTCTACTTCGTCAACACGTCCAGCTTCGGGGTGCGCGACACGCGCCCGCTCGACTCGGAATTGAACGTCAACCTGCCGGCCTTCGTCTGGGCGACGCCCTGGACCCTGTTCGGCGCGCGCCTGAACCTCATCGCGATCCAGCCCGTCGTCGCCTCGAGCCCCCGCGGCACGCCCTACCAGAGCGGCATCGGCCAGCCGCTGCTGGCCGGCCAGCTCGCCTGGAACCTCGGCAACAATTTCGGCGTCAGCTACCTCTTCGGCGGCTACCTGCCGATCNCAGAGCGGCATCGGCCAGCCGCTGCTGGCCGGCCAGCTCGCCTGGAACCTCGGCAACAATTTCGGCGTCAGCTACCTCTTCGGCGGCTACCTGCCGATCGAGACCCGCTTCCTGACCCAGAACGCCTCCCTGAGCCACCGCTTCGCCGCCAGCTACACCGGGGACGGCCTGAACCTCACAGCCAACCTGCTCTACGGGATCTTCCTCGACCCGATCTCGCCGCAGGGCGGGGTCTATCCCGACTATCTCAACCTCGATCTCACCGCGACGAAGAAGTTCGGCAAATGGGAGGTCGGCCCCGTGGCCTTCGCCTCCACCGACCTGCCGACCCGCTTCCCCGGCTATCGCCGCCAGGGCCAGATCGCGGTGGGCGGCCTCGTCGGGTACAATTTCGGCCCGGTGAACCTGCAGGCCTACGTCACCCAGGACGTGGTCGAGCGCAATTACGGCGGCCGCGAGACCCGAGGCTGGCTCCGGGTCATCGTGCCGATCTACAAGGAGAGCACCAACGCCGCCGCGCCATCCGTCCCACTGACGGGCCCGGGGCGGATCGAACGCCGATAGCGGTTCTCGAAAACCGTTCCTCGGAGCCGCGCCGCGCCCGTCGCTTCGATCAGGCGATCAAGCGGAGGGCGGCCTGATGGTCGGTCGGGGCGGGCCAGGTCGCGATGGCGCTCAGGGCGCCCGCCAGGGGGGCCGGCCGACCGAAATAGAAACCCTGGCCGAAGGCGCAGCCCATGCCGGCGAGAAGGTCGGCCTCGCCGGCCTGCTCGATTCCCTCGGCCACCACGGACACCGCCAGATCGTCGGCCAGCCGGAGGATCGTCTGCACGATGCCCCGGCTGGTCTGGTCGGCCAGGAGGGTGCGCACGAAGGCGCGGTCGATCTTCAGGGTCGTCACCGGCAGGGTGCTCAGATAGCTCAGCGAGGAATAGCCCGTTCCGAAATCGTCGATCGCGATCCCGAGGCCCGCGTTCCGGCACTGCGTGAGCGCGGCAGCGGCACGCTCAGGATCGTCCATCAGCATGCTCTCCGTGACCTCGATCTTGAGGCTGGAGGGGGCGATCCGGGTCCGCGCCAGGAAGTCGGCGATCATCTCGGGGAACGAGGCGCCGGCGAGGTCGCGGCCCGAGACGTTGACGGTCATGAAGAGCGGACCGTCGAGCGCGCCGGGATTGGTCTGGGCGGCGAGCAGGAGCTCGGGGAAGACCCGCCCGACTTCCTCGAAGGCATACGCGGTCAGGTCGACGATGAGACCGGACGCCTCGGCCGCCGGGATGAACTCGATGGGCGGCACCAGGCCCCGGGTCGGGTGGCGCCAGCGCATCAGGGCTTCGAACCCGGCCAGCCGCCGGGACGACAGCCGCACGATGGGCTGGAAGTACAGCTCGAACTCGCCGTTGCGCAGGCCGGCGCGGATCTCGCGCTCCAGCGACAGGGCGCCGAGGGCGGCCGCGAAGGTCTCGGACGGGGGGGCATCGGCGCCGAGGACCGGCGGCGGCGCCGTTCCCTTCATCTGCTCGAGGATGGCCACCGTCTGCCGGTAGCGCGACAGCACCACGCCCAGGCACATCCGCAGGATCGGATCGGTCTGCGCGATGCGGTGGGCGAGCTGCTCCTCCGTGATGACGACGAGTTCGCTGTCCTCCAGGGCCCGCACGGCGGCGGAGCGCGGCTGGTGATCGAGGATCGCCATCTCCCCGACGATCTCGCCGGGGCCGCGATGCGCCAGGATGAGGTCCCCCTCCGGACGCTCGAGGACGATCTCCAATCGGCCGCTCACGATGAGGTAGGCCGCATCGCCCAGGTCGCCGGCCGAGAACAGGCGCGCACTGGCCGGGAGGTGATGATGGTCCAGGGACTTCGCTTGGGAACGCGGCACGGAAGGTTCCAGGCTGGGCACAATGATGGCCCGGGGCGAACCGTGCCGGGGGCCGGTTAAGAGCTGGCGAACGGCAACCGCTTTGTTTCACGCGCCGTCTCCTATCCTTAACGAGATCTCAGCACGGCGGCGCGAGACTGATCGCAAAGACGCCCCGCGCGGAGCCTGCCCCCGATGTTCCTGTCACGACGCCTGGCCCCGGTGGGCGTGGGCCTTGCCCTGGTGCTGGCCCTCCTGGCCGTGCGGACCGTCGTTCCGGAGCCGTTCGAGCGCCTGCGGCAGGCGGCCTTCGACAGCGCCCAACGGATCAGCCCCCGCGCGACCGACAACGCCGCGGTTCGGGTCGTCGACATCGACGAGGAGAGCCTGAAGCGGCACGGCCAGTGGCCCTGGCCGCGCCACGTGGTGGCGGACCTCGTCGCGGCCCTGCAAAACCTCGACGCCGGCGTCGTCGCCCTCGACATGGTCTTCGCCGAGCCCGACCGCACCTCGCCCGCGCTCCTGGTGCCCGACTGGGCGCGGCGCTTCGGCTTTCGCGCGGCGGAGCCCGAGACGGCCCTGCCGGACCACGATGCCGCCCTGGCGGCGGTGTTCGCCCGGGGCCGCGTCGTCGCCGGCTTCGCGCTGACGCCGGACGCGCAGGGCGAACCCGTCACGCGCAGCGCCGGCTTCGCGACGATCTCCGGCGATCCCGGCGAGACGGTCCCCAACTTCCGAGGCTCGGTCCAGAACCTGCCCGTGCTCGACGCGGCCGCCGCCGGCCACGGCAGCTTCACCATCGCGGCCGGCAGCGACGAGATCATCCGGAGCCTGCCGCTGCTCGCGACGGTGGGAAACCGCCTGGTGCCCTCCCTCGCCCTCGACGCCCTGCGGGTGCTGCAGGACGAGGAAAGCTTCAAGGTGCGGGCGGAGCGCGATGGCGCGACCCTGACCGGCTACACGATCCGCGTCGGGGCGGTCGATCTCTCCGTCGACCGCTCCGGCGCCCTGGCCCTCCACTTCCCGAAGGCCCGCTCGACGCCGACGATCGCCGCCTGGCGCCTGCTCGATCCCGATCAGCGTCCAGGCCTGCGCCCGGAGATCCAGGGCCGCGCGGTCTTCGTCGGCACCAGCGCGGTCGGCTTGTCCGACCTGCGCCCCACGCCGATGACCCCGTTCGAGCCCGGCGTGAACCTGCACGCGATGGCCCTCGATCAGGTCATCGGCGGGCAAGCGCTCAGTCGCCCGGCCTGGGCGCTGGGTGCGGAGATCGTGGCGGCGCTGGTGCTCGGCCTCGCCGCCGCCCTGGCCTGCGGTTTCGGGCGGCTCAGCAGCGCCGGGCTCGGCATGGCCTTCCTGGCGCCCGTGCCGACCTTCGCCGCCCTGGCCCTGTTCGCCCGGGGCGGCCTGCTCCTCGACCCGACGCTGCCGACCCTCGGCCTCCTCGTCGCCCATGCGGGCGGGAGCCTCGCCCGCTATGCGGGCTCGGAGCGTTCCGCCCAGCGCCTGCGCGCCGCCTTCACGCACTACCTGTCGCCGGACCTGGTGGCGGTGCTGGCCAGCGACCCCGGCCGGCTGAAGCTCGGCGGCGAGACCCGCGAGATGACGTTCCTCTTCACCGACCTCGAGGGCTTCACCGCGATGACCGAGGCCTCCGGCGCCGAGGCCCTCGTCAACCTGCTGAACGCCTATCTCGACGGCCTGTGCTCCATCGCGATGGCCCATGGCGGCACCGTCGACAAGATCGTCGGCGACGCGGTGCACGTCATGTTCAACGCGCCCCTCGACCAGCCCGACCATGCCGCGCGGGCGGTGGCCTGCGCGCTGGCCCTCGACGCCTTCGCGGAGGCGTTTCGCCAGCGGCAACGGGCCCAGGGCGTCCCCTTCGGCGCGACCCGCATCGGCATCAATACCGGACGTGCCGTGGTCGGCAATTTCGGCGGGACGCGCCGCTTCGACTACACGGCGCACGGCGATGCGATCAACGTTGCGGCGCGGCTCGAATCCGCCAACAAGGCGCTCGGCACCCGCATCTGCATCGCCCGCACCACCTGCGACCAGGTGTCCGGCGTCAGCTTCCGGCCCATCGGGACGCTGATGCTGAAGGGCAAATCCGTGGGCGTCGAGGTCTTCGAGCCGACGGGACAGGCCAGCGACGCCCTGGACGCCTATCGCGTGGCCTTCGGGCGGTTGGTCGCGGGGGACGCCGGCGCGGCCGAGGCGCTGCTGGGCCTGCACGCGGCCAACCCCGACGACCCGATCCTGGCGCTCCATGCCCGCCGCATCCGGGCGGGCGAGCGCTCCGTCAGTATGGCGGCCTGAGACGAAAGTCTCAGGGGAGGACGAGGAGCACCACCAGGGCGATGTTCGTGAGCTGGTGCAGGAACTGATCGAAGCCCATCAGCCACCAGAAGCGCGGGTCGGTCATGGGCCAGCGGGTGCGGTGGGCGACCAGGGTCTTAGCCCGGTCGATCAGTCCGTGGACCACGAAGTCGAGGAGCGCGAGCCACCACAGGCCGGGCCTGTAGAGCAGGGCGATCGCCAGGGTGCCGAGGGCATGCGTCCCGGCATGGACGGCGAGCGGCGCCGCCCAGCCCGCGACCCGCTCCTTGCCGCGGGCCATCCAGTCCGTCTGGACGACGAAGTCGATCAGGTAATGCTTGGCCGCCATCGCAACCAGGAGGGCCGCCAGGGTCGACAGGGGGACGGGCATGTCGAGGGCCTGCACCAGGGCGGTCTCCAAAGGGTCGGGCGGCGCGGGACCGCGATACCGCCCGGGCATCGCCGCAGGCTACCGGAACGGTGGGTAGAATCCCACCGCCCCGGCGCCTGCCGCAGGATTCGTCAGCGGTTCAGAGTGGGGACGAACTGCGCCTGTTCGCTGATCGTGACCGTCGCCACGGCGCGCTTGGTCCGGTCGTCCGGCCAGGGGGCGGCCGCCTCGGGTGCGCGGCCCTTGTAGACCATCGTCCCCTGACCCTTGCGCATGAGCACGCTGCCGCGCTTCGTCTTGAGCATCACCTCGCCGTCGAGCACGAGCACGCCATAGCCGCCGTCGATGGCGCCGCCCCAGACCGTCGTCCCGCGCACCCCGAGGGTGCCGACGGCGGTCTTGATCGCGACGTTGCCGCCGGTCGGCCCTTCGATCTTGCCGCCGACGAAGAGGAAGGCGCCGCGCGCCACCGAGAGGGCGAGCTTCCCGCCCTGCGCGCCGGGCTTGTAGACGAAGTCGTCCACGGTGAGCCTGCCGTTCTCGCCGAGGGTCAGCACGGTGTCGTCGGCGAGCTTGGCCTCGAGGCGCGACTCGGCGCCGGTGCGGATCATGTCCTTGAAGAACACCGGCCCCTGGGGAGCCATGTCGCGGGCCTGGCCGGACTGGGAGGCGACGGCTTGGCGGTCGACCTTGGCGACCACGCCGACCTGCTGGGGTGCGGCGATGGCCGGCGCGACGCCGACGAGGAACAGGGCAGCGAAGGTGCCGAAGGATTTCAGGGTCACGGTCATCGTCCACGAGACAGGGGCGGGAGAGCAGGCACGTGGACGGGATGGCGAAGGTCCGCTCGGGTTGAACGACGGCAAGGCACCGGTACACGTCCCCGGGGTCTACGCCCGCGCCGTTAAGTATCGCTGAATAGCCTGACCCCGTTGAAGCGCGTCCGACCTTCGTCTTGCGAAAACGCGCCTAGACGCTGGAGGACGGGCGAAACACGGCACAGTTGCCGGTATTGTCAAAGAGTTGTGCCCGGGTGCTCGGCCGGTTTCGATCCACGCCCACCGCGCCGCCCGACCGGGACCGGCTCAGGCGGAGGGGGGCTCAGGCGGAGGGGACTTGCGCGACACGAATGTTGTTGGTGGTGCCGGCCACCGCGAAGGGGATGCCGGCGGTGATCACGACACGGGCGTGGGGCAGGGCGAAACCTTCCTCCACCGCGTGAGCGAGCGCATTGGCCACCATCGCCTCGTAGGAATCCACCTCGTCGGCGCGCAGGCTGTGCGCCCCCCAGAGCAGGCACAGCCGGCGCGAGGTCGCGAGATCCGGCGTCAGGGCCAGGATGGGCACCTGCGGCCGGCGTCGCGCGATCCGGGCCGCGGTGGTGCCGCTGAGCGTGTAGGCCACGATGGCGGCCGCCCCCACCGCGTCGGCGAGGGTCGCGGTGGCGCTGGCGACGGCGTGGGGCGGCGTCTCCTCCTCGCCCGGATCGGTGGCGGTGATCAGCGAGCGGTAGAGCTTGTGCGTCTCGGTCCGGTGGATGATGCGGGCCATCATGGTCACGGTCTCGACCGGGTACTGGCCGGTGGCGGATTCGGCCGAGAGCATCACCGCGTCCGCCCCGTCATAGATGGCGGTGGCCACGTCCGAGGCCTCGGCCCGGGTCGGCGTCGGGGCCGAGACCATGGAGTCGAGCATTTGGGTGGCGACGATCACCGGTTTGACCGCCAGCCGGCAGGCCCGGATCAGCTCCTTCTGGCGTCCGGGCACGTCCTCGTGCGGGATCTCGACCCCGAGATCGCCCCGCGCCACCATGACGGCATCGGACAGGCGGATGATGTCGTCGATGCGCTCCAGGGCCTGGGGCTTCTCGACCTTGGTCATCAGCCCGGCCCGGTCACCGATCAGGGCCCGGGCCTCGATGAGGTCGGCGGGCTTCTGGACGAAGGAGAGTGCGACCCAGTCCACCCCGAGCTCAAGCCCGAAGGCGAGGTCGGCCCGGTCCTTGGCGGTGAGCGGGGAGAGGTCGAGGAGGGTGCCGGGCAGGTTCACGCCCTTGCGGTTCGAGAGCGTTCCGCCGGTGATCACCTCGGCGGTGAGGCTGTCACCGGTCAGGCCGGTGACCCGCACGCGCACCCGTCCGTCGTCGATGAGCAGATCCTGGCCCGGGGCCACCGCCAGGAAGATCTCCCGGTGGGGCAGGGGGATGGCGTGCCGGTCGCCTTCGGCGCCCTCCAGCACGAAGCGCACCGTCTCGCCGGGCGCGACGTCGAGGCGCCCGCCCGCCAGGGTGCCGAGGCGGATCTTGGGCCCCTGCAGGTCCTGGAGGATTCCGATAGGCCGGCCGGTCTCCCGTTCCAGGGTGCGGATCGCCGCGTAGACCCGGGCATGGTCGTCCTGCGTGCCGTGACTGAAGTTGAGGCGGAAGGTGTCGACCCCGGCGACGAAGAGCCGGTGCAGCATGTCGGGAGACGACGAGGCGGGTCCGACGGTCGCGACGATCTTGGCGTGGCGGTTGCGGCGCATGAATCCCACGGCCGCGCACGGCCGCCTCCCTGGATCGAAGGCAGAGGATCACGCCGGGATGCACCGTCCTGACGGTGATCCCGACGGGTGAGGCAAGCGGTGACGATGTCGGCCCGCCGGAACGTCCGGCGACCATCGGCTGAGGCGAAAATCCTAGCGCAGGGCAACGCCAGGGTAAACGCCGGACGGCCGTCCGTCTCGCCGGACCACTCCCCGCTCGGAAACGCGCTGCGATGCCGGACACGAATCCCGGGACGCCGACGGTCTGATCGTCACGCGCCCGATCGGTGCCGCCCAGCGCGTCCGCAACGGTACGGCGACTCCTGTCGGTCTGGGGGATCGCACGCGACGAAGCTTTCGCCGCCGCAGACGCAACTTCAGATTTAGTATTCGATTACCTGTCGTTGAATGATCCGGGAAATTTCGCCTTTCGCATCGAATACCGTAAAAATAAAACCGTCATTGGATGTTTTCTTCACTGCGAGGCCTATTGCGACGATGGACGTCGACAGCCTGCCATTCTCGTCGAAGCAATTACTGCGTCTCCTCGACAGCCAGGGCATCAGCGGCACGTGGGAATGGCACTTCGCCAGCGACCAGCATGTCTGGTCCTCCGGCCTGTTCCGCATCCTCGGGCTCGATCCTCAGACGACCCGCCCAAGCTACGAGCTGTTGATCGGCCTTGTGCATCCGGAGGATCGTGGGAGGATGGCGAGCGGCGCCGGCCTCATCGGGGCCATGTCGCAGGAAAAGCAGACGATCCGCGTGATCCGTCCGGGCGGCTCGAATCGCGTCCTGTCGCTTCGCAGCGAGATCCACCTGGCCCCCGACGGACGTCCCCAGGGGATTGCCGGAAGCGTCCTCGACGTGACGGAGCGGGAAAATCTGAGACGGGCCCTCGCGGCGGAGCGGCGACGCCGGCGAGCGCTGTTCGACCGCACCCGGACCCTGACCTTCTCAAACGATCCGGACTACGCCTACACCTTCACGGAAGAAGCCTACGAATTGACCGGCCTCTCACCCGAGGAGACGGCGGACGACGCGTTTCTGGCGATCGTGACCGAGGAGCGGGAACACTGGCGCGCCGTAAGCCTCGCGGCGCACCAGGTCGGACAGGTCTACACGATGAAGCCGGTCCTCTATATCGCCGGCGGGAAGCGGGAGCGCTTCGAGATCTTCACGGTTCCGATCGTCGATGGGCGCGGCCAGGTGGTGGACTGGAGCAATCTCGCGCGGCCCCTCGGCACACGGGGAAGTCCACCCGTCGGGATGCTGCTGAAGGGGCTCGAGCAGGCGATCGCCGGACGTCACCTGCGTGCCGCCCGCGCCCTGCTGGACTGGTCCATGTCCGATCTCGCCAGGGCCGCAGGCCTCTCCCTGTCGACCGTGAAACGCATGGAGGAGCATCCGGACGGCACGGCCCAGCAATCCCGGCACAAGGCCATGGAGACGCTGCGACGGTTCGGAATCCGGTTCTCCGTCATGGACGACGGCCTGATCGCCGTCGGGCATCGCTGAGGGCGACGGATCTCTGCGCCGCACGCGCCCGCCGGAAGATTCCGCGACGAGACGATTTCACGGCGCGACGATCGCGAGGACGGACCCTGCCGCCGAACGCGCGGTCCCGTCGCGGACCGGCGCGCATCGATGGCGCGCCGAGCGGGATCGCATGAGGCGGTTCGGTCGCTCAAGCACCGGCGGAGGATCGGTTCAACACGAAGACCCGCCCCCGATGGCCCGGGGACAGGCCTCGTACCGCGCCCGACCCTCGTCGCGCTGCATCGCGCCACTCAGAGGCTCCCGTCGCCGTGATGGCCGTCCTGGAGGCGAATGGCGATGTCGGTTCCGTCCGCGTTGAAATCCTGACGCGCAGTGGTGGGCTGGGCCGGTATGGCGGGTTTCGTCTTCGCCGCGTCCAGGGCCGTGTACTTTGCGGGGAGACGCTGCTGTCTCGTGGCCGCCGAGGCCGGTGCGGAACTCATGGCCGCCAGGGACAGGCCGACCAATCCGAGGATAGGAATGGAATGTTTCATCGTTTCCTCCCGTCGTGTTTTACGACGGCACGAAGATCGCCCGATCCCAGGAACTGTCATCCCCCAAACTGACTAAACAACTCAAGTATTCGTACAAAACTTCGCCCTGATACATTCTATATCTACGATCATGATCCTCGATTGACCCTATCCCAACGATTGCATGACAATATATATTTGTGAACATGCGCGGTCGGGCTGCGATCACCGTGAACCGCATGCGGAAGTGTGGCGAGCGGATGGAAGGGGTCGCCGATCAGGGCAGGCTGGAGAGCCGGGACACCAGCATCACCAGTTCGGCCTGCCGATGGGTATGGGTCTTGGTGAAGATCGAGCGGAGCTGGGTCCGCACGGTGGCGACGCGGACACCCTGGAGCCCCGCCGCTTCCGCGAGGGTCGCGCCCTGGGCCATCAGGGTGGCGAGTTTCGCTTCCGTGCGCGTCAATCCGAAGACCTGCTCCAGGGCGGCGCGGTTGAGGAGTGGCGTCGCGTCGAGGTCGATCAGGAGCAGGACCGAGTGCGGCCCGTCAGCGCCGTCGACCGGAAGCGGCACGGAACTCATGATCAGCGGGCGCTGGTCGGGGCGCTCCACCAGGATCCAGTTCTCACTGTCCAGTTGGAAGCGTGCCCGACCCTGCCCGAGCAACCGCTTGACGATCCCGCGCCCGAGCCCGTTCAGAACCTCGACCTCGACCTCGGACCGGCTCAAGCAGAACAGACTCTGGAAGATGTGGCGTGCGCTGTCGTTGATGGCCAGCACGTGTCCATTCGTCGAAAGCACGAGCCCGCCGTAGCCCATTCGGTCGAAGACCCGCAGGAATGGCATCCCGACAAGCATGGTCGCGACCTGCTTCTCCCTACCCGGTCCGGCGCAGCACCTGCCCTGGATAACGGTAGGCAATCTTCGCGCATGGTCAATACGCCTATGTTTGCGTCGATACTTATCGTTCTCGCGAAATCATATTCACGCGCGTGATCGAACCTCTTCAGAACGGCACGATGTGCAGACGTCTTCTCGACCGACAAGGCGCCTGCACGCGGGCGCACACGACGTTCGGGTATCGGCGGGCCCCGGGCCGGTGCCGAGATTGCGCCGAAGCGGCTGATTCGGGCGACGAGCGGATCGGGCAGGGCGGATTCGTCGACCGTTCCCCGCGATCGTTCGACCTGTGATCCACCGGTCAGGCCGGCGATGGCCCGGCGGTGTCGGCGCCGGGCTCGGTCAGGCGTCTCCGGGAAGCGCGCGCAGCTCCTGGCGGAAGCGGCGGCCGTTGGCGACGTAGTTTCCGGCGGTCTGCGTCAGGCGCTCCGCGCTCTCCGCGTCGAGCGTACGCACGGCCCTGGCGGGAGCGCCGACGATGAGGCTGTTGTCGGGAAACGCCTTGCCCTCGGTCACCAGCGCATTGGCACCGATCAGGCAGTTGCGACCGATGCGGGCGCCGTTCAGGATCGTGGCCCCCATGCCGACGAGACTGCCGGCGCCGATGGTGCAGCCATGCACGATGGCCCGATGCCCGACGGTGACATCGTCTCCGAGGTGCAGGGGAAAGCCGGGATCGGCATGCAGCACCGCCCCGTCCTGGATGTTGGTGCGGTCGCCGATCCGGATCTCGTCGTTGTCGCCGCGCAGGACGGCGCCGAACCAGATCGAGACCTCGCGGCCGAGATGGACGCGCCCGATCACGTGAGCCCCCGGGGCGATCCAGGTGCTGTCCGGGTCGGCGAGCTGCGGCCGATGCGGGCCGAGGGCGTAGAGGGTCATGCGGCGTTCTCGCTCAGGTGCCGGTCCAGGCCGCGGGCCGCTTGGCCAGGCAGGCCTCGACCCCGGCCGCGAAGTCGCGGCTGCCGTAGCATTCCGCGATGAGGTCCGTCGCCTCGGCCTGCGGGTCCCGCTCCAGGCGGCGCAGCATCGCGCGGGTGACCCGCATGGTCACGGGGGCATGTCCGAGCAGGCGCTCGCAGAGCGCCGCCACCTCGGCGTCGAGACGATCGGGTTCCGCCACGGCGGCGAGGTAGCCCAGCGGCGCCAGGGACTCGGCGGTGGGCATCTCGGCCAGCAGCATCATGCGGGTGACGAGGCCCTGGCCGAGGGTCGCCGTGAGCCGACGCAGGTTGGCCGGCGAGAGGCAGTTGCCCAGGGTCCGGGCGATGGGGACCCCGAAGCGGGCCCCGGCCTGCGCCACCCGGAGGTCGCAGGCATTGGCGATGGCGAGGCCGCCGCCCACCGCCCAGCCCTCGATCACCGCCACGGTCGGCACGCGGCAGCGCTCCAGCCCGGCGACGTAGCCCTCGATGCGGGCCTCGTAGGCGACGCCGTCCGCGCCCGTGAAGCCGACGAACTGCTCGATGTCCGTGCCGGCCACGAAGGCCTGGCCGCCGGCGCCCCGCAATACGGCGACGCGCACGGACGGATCCGCCTCGATGCGCGCGAGGCTTTCCGCCAGGGCGTCGTACATCGCGAAGGTGAGGGCGTTGCGAGCGGCCGGCCGGTCGAAGGTGAGGTGGGCGACGCCGCCCTCGACCCGGTAGCGGACGGCCCCCGCGTCGGTGGTCGCGTTCATGCGGCGAAGGCCCCCTCTGCGCGCAGGCGCTCGACCGCCGCCTCGGACAGGCCGAGCTCCGACAGGATCTCGTCGGCGTGCTCGCCCAGGAGCGGCGCGTGGCGGCGGACCTGGGCCGGCGTGCCCGAGAGCTTCACCGGGAAGCCGATGTTCGGCACGTTGCCCTCGATCGGATGGGGCACCTCGATGCGCATCTGGCGGTGGCGGCCGTGCTCGCTCTCGAAGGCCTCCGGATAGGTGTTCATGCGCCCGGCCGGGATGCCGGCGGCCAGCAGATCGGCCACCCACTCCTCGGCGGTCTTGGCGGCGAAACTCGTCTCCAGCTCGGCGATCAGGACCTCGCGGTGGGCGAGGCGCCCGGCGATGTCGCCGAAGCGGTCGTCGGCCAGCAGATCCTCCCGGCCGAGCACGTCGCAGAGCAGGCGCCAGAGCTTCTGGTTCGTCGCCCCCATGACGAAGTAGCCGTCCGCCGCCCGCACCGCCTGGTAGGGCGCGCTCATGCGGTTGGCCGTGCCCAGGGGCTCCGGGATCCGGCCGGTGCCCCAGTACTCGCTCGTATCCCAGATCGAGAAGGCCAGCGCCGAATCGAACAGCGACGCGTCGATGTACTGGCCCTCGCCGCTGGCCTGCCTTCCGATGTAGGCGCTGAGGATGCCGTAGACCGCGAACAGCGCGCAGCCGATATCGGCCACCGGCACGCCGGCCTTCACGGGCGGCCCGCCGGGATGGCCGGTGACGCTCATGACGCCGGACATCGCCTGGGCCATGAGGTCGTAGCCAGGGCGCTTGGCCCAGGGGCCGGTCTGCCCGAAGCCCGAGATGCTGGCGTAGATCAGGCCGCGGTTGCGCGCCCGCATCGCGTCGTAGCCGAGACCGAGGCGGGCCATCACGCCGGGGCGGTAGTTCTCGACCACGATGTCGGCGGTCTCGGCCATGTCGAGGAGGAGGTCGCGGCCCGCCGGGCTCTTCAGGTTGAGGGCGAGGCTGCGCTTGTTCCGATTCATGTTGAGGAAGCCCATGCTGTCGGGCCCCTTCATCTTGAATCCCATGGCGCCCCGGGTCTGGTCGCCGGTGCCGGGCGGCTCGATCTTGATCACGTCCGCCCCGAGATCGGCGAGCAGCATGCTGCAGACCGGCCCCGCCATTACCTGCGTCACGTCGAGGACGCGCAGGCCCGCCAGGGGCAGGGGACGGGAACTGGGGCGGGATGTGTCGTGCACGGGTTCGTCCATCGTGCTCGGCTCCTGTGTTGCTCGCGTAACCCTCCCCCTCTGCGGGGGAGGGTGGGATCCAGCGCTATTCCGCCGGGACGGCCCGTCCCAGCGGCACCGCGGGCTCCTCCACGAACGGACGCTCGGGGTGCATGGTGAAGGCGAGGCCGGCGCCGAGCAGGCAGAGGCCGACGGACCCGGCGAAGGGCAGGGTCCAGCTTCCCGTCATGTCGACGATCATCCCGAAGACGATCGGCGAGATGATCGCCGCCACCGCCGAGCCGGTGTTCATCAGGCCGGCCGCCGTGCCCGAATATTTCGGCGCGATGTCCATCGGCACCGACCAGATCGGGCCGATGACCAGCTCGGCGAAGAAGAAGCCCGAACTCAGCAGCAGCGCCACCAGGGTCAGGTCGCGGGTGAAGAACACGCCGGCGAGGCTCGCCGCCGCGCCGAGGAACCCGACCACGATGACGCTCAGGCGGGCGAGCTTGAGGTTGCCGGTCTTCTTCAGGATGCGGTCGCTGAAGACGCCGCCGAGGGTGTCGCCGACGACGCCGGCGAAGAACACGCCCGAGGCGAACAGGGCCGAGTTCTTCAGGTCGAGGCCGTAATTGAGCTTGAAGAAGCTCGGCAGCCAGCCGAGGAACAGCCACAGGGTCCAGCCGTAGCAGAAGTAGGTCAGCGTCACCGGCAGCATGCGCAGGGTCAGGCGGCTCCAGGGAATGTTCTGCTTGGCGCCGACCTTGCTCGGCGGCGGCAGGACGGCCAGTTCCTCCGGGGTGATCGCCGGATGGTCCTTCGGATCGTCGCGGAAATACAGGTACCAGACCACGACCCAGGCGAAGCTCGCCACCCCCAGGACGACGAAGCCGAGGCGCCAGCCCACATGGTAGATCAGCACGGCCACGATGGGCGGTGCCACCGCGTTGCCGAGCCGGGCGAAGGCGTGGGTGATGCCCTGCGCGAAGCCGCGCTTGCCCGGCGCCGTCCAGTTCTGCATGGCGCGGGTGGCGGTGGGGAAGGTCGCGCCCTCGCCGAAGCCCAGCAGCACGCGGGCGAGGAACAGGCTGATCAGACCGCCGACGAGGCCGGTGAGGATCGTGGCCGAAGCCCAGATCAGGCCGCAGACCAGGAGCGTGCGCCGGGCGCCGAACTTGTCGCCCACCGAGCCGCCGATGACCTGGAAGATGGCGTAGGGGTAGGCGAAGGCGGACAGGATCAGGCCGAACTGGGTGTTCGAAAGCCCGAGATCCTTCATGATCTCGCCGCCCGCCGTCGCAATGTTCACCCGGTCGAGATAGGTGACGAAGTACATCAGGCAGAGCAGAAACAGGACCATGTTCGACGCGGAGACGCGTCTCTTCGCTGGTCCTGACGCGGTCATGCGTCCTTGATCTGGCGTCATCGGGGTTTCCTCCGGTTGAACGCGTCCTCCCGCCCGGTCTGATCGCCGGGCTGTTTGTGGGGGTGCGTCGGGGTGGTGTGATGAGGGCGTCGGGTCTTCGTTTCTCCGAGGGTTTCGCCTTTGGCACTCGGTCATCCCGGGGCCGCGCAGCGGAGCCCGGAATCCAGAACCGCAGGGTTCATCGCGTCCGGCACCGTCGGCGGATCTGGATTCCGGGCTCGCCTTCGGCGCCCCGGAATGACGGGCTGTCAGGCCCCGATCCGTCGGGTCCGCCGGAGGTGGCTCCTCAATCGTCCAGCCCGGAACGCAGGGCGTCCATGGCGGCCAGCACGCCGCCACGGGTGTGGGGCACGGCGCCGGCCTTCAGGCCCATCTCAACGCCGGACAGGGCGGCCATCAGCATGAGGTCGTTGGTCTCGCCGAGATGGCCGATGCGGAAGACCTTGCCGGCGACCTTCGCAAGGCCGGTGCCGAGGGACAGGTCGTACTTCTCGAGGATCAGGGTGCGCAGGGCGTCGGCGTCATGGCCCTCCGGCATCACCACGGCGGTGAGCACCGGCGAGTACTCCGACGGCTCCTGGCACAGGACCTCGAGGCCCCAGGCCTCCACGGCGGCGCGGGTCGCGGCGGCGAGGCGCTGGTGACGGGCGAAGACCTGGGGCAGGCCCTCCTCCCTCAGGATGGCGATGGCCTCGCGCAGGCCGTAGAGCAGGTTGGTCGCCGGCGTGTAGGGGAAGTAGCCCGCCGCGTTCGGCTTCAGCATCTCCTGCCAGTCCCAGTAGGAGCGTGGCAGGGTGGCGGTCTTGGTGGCGGCGAGCGCCTTGTCCGAGAGCGCGACGAGGCCGAGGCCGGGGGGCAGCATCAGGCCCTTCTGCGAGCAGCTCACCGAGACGTCGACGCCCCAGGAATCGTGGGCGTACTCGGCCGAGCCGAGGCCCGAGATGGTGTCGACGAGGAAGAGGGCCGGATGATGGGCCCGGTCGATGGCCTTGCGGATCTCGGCGATGCGGCTCGTGACGCCGGTGGAGGTCTCGTTGTGGACCACCATCACGGCCTTGATCGACTTCGCCCGGTCCTCGGCCAGGATCGCCTCGACCCTGGCCGGATCGACGCCCCGGCGCCAGTCGCCGGGTACGAACTCGACCTCGATGCCCCAGCGGGCCGCCATCTGGCGCCACAGGGTGGCGAAGTGGCCCGTCTCGAACATCAGCACCCGGTCGCCGGCCGAGAGGGTGTTGACGATGGCGGCCTCCCAGGCCCCGGTGCCCGAGCCGGGATACAGGATCACCGGCGCGCGGGTTTGGAACACGGCCTGCGCGCCCTCCAGCACCGCCCGCCCGAGCTTGGCGAAATCGGGACCGCGATGGTCGATCACCGGCATGTCCATGGCGCGCAGGACGCGCTCGGGCACCGGGCTCGGGCCCGGGATGTGCAGGAAATGGCGTCCGGTCCGTGTCGTCATGGGGGCCTCGCAGGCTTTGAGGTGCGCCAGACGAAGCTGGCAGGTCGCGGGACGGGGGCAGCACGGTCGCGTCGAAGGGCGAGCAGCGCTGGATTGTCGTCGATACGATCCGCGTCCGGTTGAATCGACCAGAAATTTGCATTCATTTTTGCGCGACACAAGCATTATTTTGCGCTCGATCGCCCTCGACCGCGGCGCAACCGGCTGATATTTCTGGAACGATGATGCTCGATTCCGTCCCGGATGCCGCGGTCGACCCGGAGGCCGCATCCCCGCCCCGGATCGCGGGCGCGGGGGTCGCCTCGCTGCACGGGACCTTGCTGGCGCAGCTTCGCGACTACGTGGTCGAGGGCAACCTCGCCCCCGGGGCGCGCGTGCCAGAACGGCTCCTCTGCGAACGCTTCGGCATCTCGCGCACCCCCCTGCGGGAAGCCCTGAAGGTGCTGGCCTCCGAGGGACTGATCGACCTGCTGCCGAACCGGGGCGCGCGGGTCCGCCAGCTCGGCCCCGACGAGATGGTGGCATTGTTCGACGTCATGGGCGGTCTCGAGGCCCTGGCCGGTCGCCTCGCCTGCGAGAAGATCACCGAGGCGGGCTTTGCCGAGATCGAACGCCTGCACCACGAAATGTACGCGGCCTATCTCCGCCGCGACCTGCACGGTTACTTCGCCGGCAACCAGGCGATCCACGACCGGATCGTGGAGGCCGCCGACAACGAGCCCCTGCGGACGACCTACGCGAATTTCGCCGGGCGCCTGCGCCGGGTGCGCTACGCGGCCAATCTCGACAAGGACCGCGACCGCTGGGGCGAGGCCATGCGCGAGCACGAGGAGATCCTCGACGCCCTGCGGCGCCGGGCCGGATCGGAGCTCAGCGACATCCTGTTCCGTCACCTGCGCAACAAGCGCCGCGCGGCCGCCGTGTGGGAAAGCGCGACGGCCGGTGCCTGATGGCCACGATGGGGTCCACGCCGAGTCCTTCGCCGGATCTCGGCGAAGCCGATCAGCCGGCGCGCGCCGACAGGCGCCCGGCCTCGGCGCGGATCACCTCGGCCGCTCGCAGGATGCTGGGCTCGTCCACCTCGAGATGGGTCGTGGCGCGGATCTGATGGGCTCCGATCGCCCGCACCCGGACATCCTGTGCGAGGCAGGCCTGGGCGAAGGCGGCGGCCGTGACGCCGAGGGGCTCCACCGAGAAGCACAGGATGTTGGACTGGGCCGCACCTTCGTCGATGGCGAGGCCGGGCGCCCCCGCGATCCGGTCGCGCAGCAGGGCCGCGTGGGCGTTGTCGCGGACGAGCTGGTCGACGTGGTGATCGAGGGCGTAGAGGCCGGCGGCCGCCAGGATGCCGGACTGGCGCATGGCCCCGCCCAGGCGGTACTTCCAGCGCCAGGCCTCGGTGATGAACGCCCGCGTCCCGCACAAGACGGCCCCGACCGGGCAGCCGAGGCCCTTGCTGAGGTCGATCCAGGCGCTGTCGAAGCCCTGCGCGTAGTCCTTCGCGGCGATGCCGGTGGCCGCCACCGCGTTGAGGAGACGGGCCCCGTCGATATGCGCCCGCAGGCCCCGCTCATGGGCGATGTCGCGGATGCGCCGCATGTCCGGGAGCGCCCAGACCGAACCGCCGGAGAAGCTCGTCGTCTGCTCGATCGAGACCAGGGCGGAGCGCGGCGCCGTGCGGGCGGACGGGCGGATGGCCGCCGCGAAGGCCTCGGGCGTGTAGACACCCGCAGGGGTCTTCAGGGCCATCACGGAGACGCCGCCGATGGCGGCCGAGCCGGCGGCCTCGGTGTTGTAGATGTGGGACTGGTCGTCCACGATGATCTCGTCGCCGGGCCGGGTCTGCACCAGGATCGCCACGAGATTGCACATCGTGCCGGACGGCATGAAGACGCCCGCCGCCTGGCCGAGCAGGTCCGCCACCCGTTCGCAGAGCGCCAGGGTCGTGGGGTCGGAATCCGACTGCTCATCCCCCACCTCGGCCCGCGCCATAGCGTCCCGCATCCCCGTCGTGGGCCGCGTCTGGGTGTCGCTGAACAGGTCGATCATCTTGCAAGCCCGTTTGCATTCAAAATATCACCGGTATCTTAGCTCCGGCGGCCCAGACCGCTACCCCATCCGGCGGCCGCAGCCCGGCATTCCGATCCGGATGCCCATCCGCAACCCGAGGACGATGACGCATGACCGCCACGGCTGAGCCATCGACCACGCCGCGGGCGGCGAACCACACGCCCCGCGCGGCCACTCGACTGAATGCCGGGCTCGCCCGGCGGCTGGCCGAGGCCCTGCAGGGCGAGGCCCGCTTCGATCCCTTCACCCGGGGACGCTACGCCACCGACGCCTCGATCTACCAGATCGTGCCGACCGGCGTGGTGCTGCCGCGCTCGGCCGCCGACATCGCCGCGACCCTGAAGATCGCCGCCGAGCACGACGTGCCCGTCATCCTGCGCGGCGGCGGTACCTCGCAGAACGGCCAGCCGATCGGGCACGGCCTCGTGGTCGATTGCTCGCGCCACTTCAACGGCATCACCGCCTACGATCCGCAAGCGGGCACCATCACCGTCGAGCCCGGCATGGTGTTGGAACGCCTGAACACCCGGGTGAAGGCGGACGGCTGGTTCTTCCCCGTCGAGCCCTCCACCGCCACCCGCTGCACCATCGGCGGCATGGCCGGAAACAATTCCTGCGGCGCCCGCTCGCTCCGCTTCGGCAAGATGAGCGACAACGTCCTGGCCATGGAGGCGCTGTTCCCCGACGGCACCGCCTTCGGCTTCGGTCTCACGGGCCACGACAGCACCGGGGTCACGGGCCCGGACCGGGCCACGCACCTCGCCGCCGCGATGCGCGCGCTCGCCGAGGCGGAGCGCGACGAGATCCTGGCCCGGTATCCGCGGGTGCAGCGGCGGGTCGGCGGCTACAACCTCGACGCCCTGATCGAGGCGCGGCCGAACCTCGCCCACCTCCTCGTCGGCTCCGAGGGCACCCTGGCGGCCACCACCGGCGTCACCCTGAAGCTTTCCCGGCTGCCCGCCCACCGGGTCATGGGCGTCTGCCACTTCCCGTCCTTCCGCGCCGCCATGGAAACCACGAAGGCGCTGGTCGACCTCGATCCCGTGGCGGTGGAACTCGTCGACAACAACGTGCTGGTCCTCGGGGCCGACATCCCGCTGTTCCGCACGACGCTCGCCGACATCACCCGCGGCACGCCGAACTGCCTGCTGCTGGTGGAATTCGCCGGCGACGACCGCGACGCGCTGCTGGCCGACCTCGTGCGCCTCGACGCCTGCATGAGTGACTACGGCTTCCGGAACGCCGTGGTGAAGGTGCCCGAGCCCGTCCGGCAGAAATCGGTCTGGGAGGTGCGCGAGGCCTGCCTCAACATCATGATGTCGATGAAGGGCGACGCCAAGCCGGTCTCCTTCATCGAGGACTGCGCGGTGCCCCTGGAGCACCTGGCCGACTATACCGACGCCGTCACCGAGGTCTTCACCCGCCACGGCACCCGCGGCACCTGGTACGCCCACGCCTCGGTGGGCTGCCTGCATGTCCGCCCGATCCTCGACATGAAGCAGGGCGGCGACGTCGCCAAGATGCGGGCCATCGCCGAGGAGGCGAGCGCGGCCGTACGCCGCTTCAAGGGCTCCTACTCGGGCGAGCACGGCGACGGCATCTCTCGCTCGGAATACATCGCGCCGATGTTCGGGGCGCGCCTGACCCGCGCCTTCGAGGCGGTGAAGGACGGCTTCGACCCGGACAACCGCCTCAACCCCGGCAAGATCGTCCGGCCGCTGCGCATGGACGACCGCGCGCTGCTGCGCTTCCAGCCGGGCTACGCCGTGACCGAGCCCACCGTACCCGCCCTCGACTGGTCCGATTGGGGCGGCTTCGGCCCCGCCGTCGAGATGTGCAACAGCAACGGCACATGCCGGAAGCTCGCCGGCGGCGCCATGTGCCCGTCCTACCGCGTCACCAAAGAGGAACAGCACCTGACCCGGGGCCGGGCCAATTCCCTGCGGCTCGCCATCTCGGGCCAGCTCGGGCCGGACGCCTTCACCAGCCCGGAGATGAAGCGGACCCTGGACCTCTGCGTCTCCTGCAAGGCCTGCCGGCGCGAATGCCCCACCGGCGTCGATATGGCCAAGATGAAGATCGAGTTCCTGCACCATTACCACGCCCGGCACGGCCTGCCGCTGAAGGAGCGCCTGGTGGCAGCCCTCCCGCTCTACGCCGGCACGGCGGCGCGGCTCGCGCCCCTCCTCAACCTGCGCGACCGCCTGCCGGCCCTGGCCCGCCTGTCCGAGCGCTGGGTCGGCCTTTCGGCCCGCCGGACGCTTCCGCAATGGCGCCGGCCCTGGCGCGAATCGGGCGAGCCCGCCCATCCCGCCGACGTCACCGGCGATTTCCGCGACGTCGTCCTGTTCGGCGACACCTTCAACCGGGCCTTCGAGCGCGAGAACCTGGAGGCGGCCGAGCGGGTGCTGGTCGCCGCCGGCTACCGCCTGCACCGGGTCTTCCCCCATCGCGGTCGCCGCCCCCTCTGCTGCGGACGGACCTACCTCGCCTCGGGCCAGACCGACCGGGCCCGGGCCGAGGCCCGGCGGACGCTGAGCGCGCTGCTGCCCTATGTCCGGGCCGGCGCCCGGATCGTTGGCCTCGAGCCGTCCTGCCTGCTGACCTTCCGCGACGAGTTCGCCTCGCTCCTGCCCGGCCCCGACGCCGCCGAACTCGGGCGCGCGAGCGTCCTGTTCGAGGAACTGCTCGCCGCCGACCTCAAGGCCGGTCGGATCGACCTGCCGCTCGCCGACCAGGGCGGCCGGGTCGCCCATCTCCACGGCCATTGCCACCAGAAGGCCTTCGCGGCCATGGGTGCGGTGGAGACGGTCCTGCGGGTGGTGCCAGGTCTCGATGTCCGCCCGATCGAGTCGAGCTGCTGCGGCATGGCCGGCGCCTTCGGCTACGGCGCCGAGACCATCGACGTGTCCCTGGCCATGGCCGAGCTGTCACTGTTCCCGGCCCTGCGCCAGGCCGGCCCGGACGATCTCGTGGTCGCCGACGGCACGAGCTGCCGCCATCAGATCCACGACGGCCTCGGCCTCACCGCACGTCACGTCGCGCGCGTTCTCGACGACGCCCTTGTGACCTCGACACGTCCTTCGCCCGCGTTGCGAAACGGAAAGCCGTTTTTGCCGCTGTAATACCAACGATGCGCGTGTGCCACGGCACGCCCATCCGCTTGCCATTTTAAATTTCAATCGTCATTTAAAAGGAGACGGGCCGGTGGATCGGACCCGCTGGGAGAGGGTCATGAGCCAAGCCATTCGCGAGCAAGCCGTGCGAAGGACGGCCATCGTCACCGGAGCCTCCTCCGGCATCGGTCTCGCCAGCGTCCGTGCCCTCCACAAGGCTGGCTATCGCGTGTTCGGGACGAGCCGACGCAGCAGCGCCGTCTTGGGCGATGCCGGCACCCTCCTGACCTGCGATCTGACCGACGAGGCGTCGGTCGCCGCGATGGTGAAGACGGTGCTGGACGAGACCGACCGGATCGACCTCCTCGTCAACAATGCCGGCTTCGGCATCAGCGGCGGGGCCGAGGAATCCTCGATCGCCCAGGCACAGGACCTGTTCGACGTGAACCTGTTCGGCGTGATCCGGGCGATCCGCGCGGTCATTCCGACGATGCGCGCGCAGAAGAACGGCCGCATCATCAACATCAGTTCCGTGCTCGGTCTGATTCCGGCCCCCTACATGGCGCTCTACGCTGCCAGCAAGCACGCGGTGGAAGGCTATTCGGAATCGCTCGACCACGAGGTCCGCAGTCAGGGTATCCGCGTCGTCTTGGTCGAGCCGGCCTATACCCGCACGGCCTTCGACCAGAATCTTCTCGTTCCCGATGCCCAGCTTGACCTGTACATCGAGGCCCGGGCCGGTGCCGACCGGACGATGCGGGCGGCCATGGCGACCGCCGACGCACCGGAGATCGTGGCCGACGCCGTGCTCGCCGCGGCCGAGGCATCCGTTCCGCGGCGCCGCTACACCGCCGGCAAGGTCGCGCGCCAGATCAGTCTGCTTCGCCGATTCGCCCCCGCCCACCTCTTCGACAAGAGCCTGCGCAAGCAGATGCAGCTGACGAACTGAGGCGGCAGACTTTCCGCACCCGGCGCTCAGAACTCCATGCCGAACTTCACCCGGACGGTGTGCCGCTCGAACTGGTTCAGGCCGAGCGCGCGACCGGCCAGGCTCGGGTCGGCATCGCGGCCCCAGACCTGTCCGGCATACGCCACCGTGAGCCAGATCTTTTCGGTGAAGCGGTGGTGCAGGGCAGGGCCGACGAACAGCGCCTCACTCTCCAAGTCATTGAGAAACGTGCCGTTGTAGCCCCGCAAGTAGCGAATCTCGGGCCCGAGATAGGTGCTCTCCCCAACGCGGGCGACCAGGGCGTTCGACCAGAGGAAGGTCGATGAGCGGTAGCCCGGGGCGTCCGGGCCGCGCTGGCGACCGGCCGCCGGCTCGAAGCTGATGTTGCTGCCGTACCAGAGCTTGTTCGGCACGAGTTGCAGATCGAGCTGGAGTACGGTCTCCATGTCGAAGATGTCGGCACCATTTCCCTCGATGGGCAGGACGCGGGCGAAACGCGGACGAAGCTCAAGCGCGAGCCCGAGGGGCTGATCCTTGTCGCCCTTCAGGAACTGGTACTTCACCTCGACGGAGACGCCGTCGAACGTTCCGTAGGACTTGTCGTCGAGATCGACGATGTTGCGGACCTGACGAAAGGTGCCGAACGCGCCGAACTCGATGCTCAGGCGGTCGATCGGATCGAACTGGTAGCCGAGCTTGGTGTCGAGGACGCGGTAGTGGCCTCCGCCGGGGCCCGATAGCCGCTTGCCCAGGCGGGAAATCGTATCCACGACGACCTCCTGCTCGCCCTTCTCACCGGCATCGGAGCCTTCCGTGAAGCCGAAGAGATGCTCGGTGTCGACATCCTGAGACTTACCGTCGTCACCGCCGCCCTTACCGTCCCGTGTGTCCTTGTCCGCCTTGGCATCCTGGTGGCCCAATGGCTTTTTCTGCGGTGGGGCCCCCTTTCGGGACGGCGCTGACCGGCCATCCTTCGATGCCCAGACCGATGGTTTAGCGGTTGCGGGATCATCCATTTCAGCGGCGCCAACGACTGTCGACGATAGAGCCAGGACCATACCCATGATGGGTATGATTGGACGCACGCAACTCCCAGTCATCAGGCAAGATCCTGCTTCGTCCCCCGACATGATGACTGGCGGACCCTCGTTATGACCTTAGACACGCCCGCGTTGATCCTGCCTGCTGCGAATGAGACACAGATCCAAGAAATGACGATACTGATGGATTAAGAACGCAGTTTCTTACGCGCAGGACGCCCGGAGGAGATCGCATCGGGAATTTACCGGATCCGCGTCTTCCGATCGGAACGGGCGCGGTGTGGGACGGTTTCCTCGACGCATCAGCCGGGAGATTGAACATGCGGATCATTGCGACAGCGTCGGCCCTCGCCCTCCTCACCTTCGGCAGCGTCGGAGCGGCCGAAGCCAAGGGCTGCATCAAGGGCGCGATCATCGGCGGAATCGCCGGCCACTACCTCGCCGAACGTGGGGTCGTCGGGGCGGTCGCGGGCTGCCTCGGCGGCCGATATCTGGCGAACCGTCAGGCGAAGCGGCAACGCGACATCGATTACGGTTCACGCGTGGAGCCCCGCGGCGCGGGTTATGGGCCGTCCCAGGGACCGGCGCGCCGCAACTACAGCTACTGACACGAGGCCGGGGCCATCGAGCTCAGGGCCTGCTACCCAGCGACGCGAACCGCAGCGGGGCAACGGGGCGCGTCGCCATCCAGAGAACGTGGCGCGGTCCGTCAGCCCCGTCGTTCGCGCGGATGCGGAATTCATCGACGGCAAAGCCATGCAGGCGTAGGCGCGCCTTGAAACGTCGGTCGGGTTTACCGGACCAGACCGCGAGGATGCCGTCGCTCCGAAGGGCGTAGTGTGCCCGCTTCAAACCCCAGGTATCGTACAGGCGGTCGTTCTCCCGTCGTGTCATACCGGACGGACCGTTATCGACATCCAGCAGAATTGCATCGAAGCGCTCGGGTCCCGATTGGATCAGGCGATTGACGTCGGTCTCGACGATCTCGACTCGTGAGTCGTCGAGACTGTCACCGAAGAGATGGGCGAGGGGACCTCGTGCCCAGGCGACGACAGCCGGGATCAGTTCGGCGACCACGATCTTCGCGTCCGGTCCGAGGGCACTCAGGGCAGCGCGCAGGGTGAAGCCCATGCCGAGTCCGCCGATCAGGATGCGTGGCGCCGCGCGACCAGCGAGTCGTTCACAGGGGATGGTCGCGAGAGCCTGCTCCGAGCCGCGATCGAGGTTCGTCATGAGTTCCGCTCTCCCGACCTGGATCGAGTAGGCGTCTCCCTGGCGCAGGAGATTCAGCGGAGCGGAACTACCGGGAATGATGCTGGTGTCACAGAGGACCCAGGGGGGTGACGACATCGACGCTGGACTCCCTCCGCGACATCGTACGGACGCGGCTGCCACCGCCTCATCCGAAATCTCGCGAAGGTCAACCTCGGTAGCGGCCCCACATTTCTCCATCGGAGAGGGTTCGTACACCCCGAAGCGTTCGATCGAGGGGACGGATCCAGCACGATCCTGAAACCCGGCTCGCGGATAGGTCTCCCCGGCGGCAGAATTCAGATCAGGGCGCCGGACTGCGCCGGTGCAGCGGCGCGGGTGGCCTCCGTGCCAGCATTCGGGGCTTCCGCAGCTTTGGCCGGGGAGAGCACGACACCGGCCCGTCGCTCCAAGGTGACGACGGTGCGGAAGGCAAGGGCGATCCCGGCGAGACCGAACAGGACGGAGCCGAGGCCGACCCCGGCGATGACGCCTTTGGGACCGTAGAAATGCGCGCCGATGAGGGCTGGCGGTACGGTGCCCAGGGTGGCGCGTCCCCAGTTCAGGGCGGTGGAATAGAATGGGAACCCGAGATTGTTGAAGGAGGCGTTGGCCAGGAACAGCAGCCCGGTGAAGAACCAGACGCCACCACTAACGAGACAGAAGAACCCAAACAGGTCGGCCGCAACGCCCTCAAGCGCAAAGAGGCGTGTCAGAGGGTCGGCTCCCAGGATCAGGGCTGTCCAGACCACCAGAACGTAGACGGCGGTGACCAGCGTGCCATCGCGCAGAACGCCGCGCATGCGATCGAACCGGGCCGCACCCCAGTTCTGACCCAGGATCGGTCCAATCGAGCCAGACATGGCGAAGAGGCCGCCGAACGCCACCGGAGTCAGGCGGTCGACCACCACGTTGCCAGCCACCGCGACTGCGCCGAATTGCGCGAGCGCGTGGGCGATGAAGGCGCTCGCCACCGAGGGCGCGAGATTCGTCAACACCGCTGGCAGGGCGATCCGCATCACGACGGGCGCGTCCGCGATGACGTCGGCGAGCTTCGGTCGCGCGAGCATCCGGTACTGACGCACACCCCACAGGCCGATGATCGCAAAGGTGGCGCGGGCAAGACAGGTCGTGATGGCCGCCCCGTCGACGCCGAGGCCAGCACCGAAGATCAGCAGTGGGTCGAGTCCGGCGGTGACGATGGCGCCGCCAAGGGTCACGTACATCGCATGACGCGCAGCCCCGACCGCTCGCAGCAGGCCGGAGAACATCATGCCAGGCCCCATCAGCAGGTTGGAGGGCAGCGTGATCCAGAGGAAGCGTGTCGCCACCGGAAGAGTCTCGGCGTCGGCACCGATCCAGCCCAGGAAGGTAGGCAGGCATGGCAGCATCGCCACGACGAGGACGCCGGAGACGACGATTCCCTGGAGGGTCCCGGAGGTGGCGAGGCGCCGCGCGCCCTCCTCATCACCGGCCCCGATGGCTCGCGAAACGAGAGCACCCGCCGCGATCATCAGGCCGATATTGATGGCGATGGCGAAGAACTGGACGATGGTGGCAAAGCCCACCGCCGCCGTCAGCGTCGGCTCTCCGAGCTTGGAGACGTAGAGCAAGGACAGGAAGTCGACGACGAAGATCGCCATCAGCCCGATTGAACCAGTGGCGCTCATGGTCACCACGTGGCGCAGAATCGATCCCTCGACGAACCGCGCCGACCCGGATGTCACCTCAGGCATCCGTCCGGGATTCCTGCTGCCGACTCTGGAAGGCTTCATCGGTCTCGAGGGTGCGGGTTGCCGCCTCCCGCCTCTGGGATCCAATGATGTCGCGCGTCTCCGCATTGAGTGCGCGGGAAGGCCGCTTCGGCTCCGTCAGCGGCTCCGGCTTGATCTCGTTGAGGCCGCGGGCCCAGCTCATGGTGTCCGGCAGCGCGCCCGCCTGCTGAAGTACGAGGCGTGCGACGTCGCGCTTGCGCACGTCCTCGGCGGTGGCGGCGGCCGCCTCCGTGCTGAGACCGAGACCTTCCAGGGTCGCCCGACCGAAGGCGAGGGCGGAGTCGACCGTTTCGCGGAGCTGGAAGTCGACGTCCCGGTTCATCAGCTCGACGGCATGCATGCGATCGAAGGCCCGCACATAGGTGCGTACGCTCGCGAATTCCTCGTGGACGATATCGACGATCTTCAGGGCGGCCTCGCTGTCGTCGACGCAGATGCAGACGAGTTCGGCCCGGCCGATGCCGGCGGCGCGCAGCACATCGAGGCGGGTCCCGTCTCCGTAATAGATGCGGAATCCGAAACGGGCGGCACTGCGGATCTGCTCCACATCCTTGTCGATCACCGTGACGCTGATACCCTCGGCGAGCAGCACCTGTGTGAGAATCTGTCCGAAGCGGCCGAAGCCGATGACGAGGACGCGGGCCTCGGTGCTCTCGATGGCTTCCGGCAACGCCTCGGGCCCTTCGGGACGTCGGGCAAGCAGGGCGTCCAGAGCCTTCGCCGCCACTGGACCGACCAGCATGGTCAGTGCCGCGAGCGCCACCGCAAAGCGTGTGCTCGCAGAATCCACGAGGCCGAGTTCGCCGCCCGCAGGCAACAGCACGAAGGCGAATTCTCCCGCCGGCGCCAGGATGGCTCCACCGCGCACCGCATCGAGCCAGGGCGAGCCGAACAGGCGGAACAGGCCCGCCACCAAGGCGACCTTGAGCAGGATCGCACCGGCTGTTGCCCCCAGCAGCGTCGGCCATTCGGCCTTGAGCAAGCCGCCATCGATCGACATGCCCACGCTCATGAAGAACAGGCCGAGCAGCATGCCGCGGAACGGCTCGATGTCGGCCTCAAGCTGATGGCGGAAGTTGGACTCGGCCAGAAGCACGCCTGCCAGAAACGCGCCCATCGCCATCGACAGGCCGACATGCTCCATCAGCATTGCGGTGCCGAGCACCACGAGAAGGGCCGCGGCCGTCATGACCTCGCGGGCGCCACTGGCCGCCAAGAGGCCGAAGAACGGATTGAGGCCGTAGCGCCCGACCAGCACCACGGCAAGGATCGCCGCGCCCACCGTACCGGTGGATTGCAGGGCTGAAAGGAGCCATCCGTCGCCGCCGCCCGTGCCGGATGAGGCGACCAGCGGCATCAGCGCCAGGATGGCGACCACGGAGATGTCCTGAAACAGCAGCACCGCGAAGGCCCGCCCGCCATAGGGCGTCCCCATATCGCCGCGCTCTTCCAGCAGTTGAAGCGCGACGGCTGTGGCCGAGAGGGCGAGCGCGATGCCGATCACGAGGCTCGCCGAGGGCTTGGCCCCCATCAGGATTCCGACGCCTGCCAGAGCTACCGAGCAGACGACGAGCTGGGCAGTGCCGAGGCCGAAGATGTCCCGTCGCATCGAGACGAGTCGCGAGATCTGGAGTTCGAGCCCGACGATGAAGAGCAGCAGCACAACGCCGAGTTCGGCGACGCTCGCCGCCGTCTCGGGCTCCGCGATCAGCGAGAAACCGAAGGGCCCGATGACCACACCGGCGACGAGGTAGCCGAGCACGGCGCTCTGGCCAATGAGGCGGAAGATCGGCACGCCGATCACCGCCGCCGACAGGAACGTCAGTACGGGAGGCAGGAAGCTGACGTGCGTCGTGGCGCTTGCCATGAAAATCCGAGGTTGGATGCGAATCCAAGACGGCGATGGCCGACCCCGTTCGGAACGATCCAAGCGTGCCAGGCGGCTCCGTCTTAACCAGCGGGAGCCCAGCCGTCACGTCAGGGGAAGGAGGAAGCTCCTCGCAAACAATCAGATGAGCATCCCACAGTGCGAATCGGCACCTTCCTGGATCCGGCGTCAGTCGCATCGCGGCGGCCATTGTCCGCGCGGAACGCGCCGGCCCGCCCGGCGCTCGTTTCGGCGGCCGATCAGGAAACTCGACGCATCGCCTTCAAGCGGCAGGATCTCGGAATCCAGTACGTCCTGGCGGCTGAGCCCGATGTCCCGGAGTTCGCGATCCGACATCACCGATAGCTGTCGGACGACCCGCCGATTGATCGCAGAGCGGGAAATTCCGGAAGCCGCAGCGGCGAATATGGCGCCCAACCGCGCCGTAGCCACCGCCATGACGGTCCGGGCCCTACCAGCGGTGACAGGCCCAGCGATGGTCGTACGGAAGCCGTCCATGATGCGCGTCCTTTCTTCGAAGCGCGTGGCGATGCCGCGACTCTGCGTGGAAGAGGATGGTCACGACAGGGACAGTACAGTACGGTTGGGGTGAATTGTCCGGGACAAGGATCAGGACAGATGAAGACGTTCCCCTCGTCGAAGCGCTCTTTGGTCGAGACGGTGGCAGGGGCGATCACGGATCGGATCGACAGCCGCCAGCTCATGCCCGGCGCACGCCTCCCCTCGGTCCGCGCCTTCGCTGAAGCCATGGGAGTCTCGAAGTCCACTGTCGTCGAGGCCTACGACCGGCTCGGGGCCGAGGGCGCGATCGTGGCGCGGCGCGGTTCGGGGTTCTACGTGGCGGGCAAGACCCGCCCGCTCTGTCTCAAGGCGGTGGGACTGCAGCTCGACCGAGCCGTGGATCCGCTCTGGATCACCCGGCAATCCATGCAGGCCGGCCCGGACCTCGTGATGCCGGGCTCCGGCTGGCTTCCGTCGTCCTGGATGCCCGATGAGGCGATTCGGCGCGGCCTTCGTCAGCTCGCACGCGGTCCAGCAACCAACCTGGTCTCACACGATCAGCCCCTCGGCTTTCCACCCTTACGCGCCCAGATCGCCCGGCGGCTGGCGGAGAAGGGGGTCGAGGCCGGCGCCGATCAGGTGGTGCTGGTCGACTCGGCGACGCAGGCTCTCGACCTGCTCTGCCGATTCCTGCTCGAACCCGGCGATACCGTGCTGGTCGACGATCCTTGCTACTTCAATTATCACGGCCTCCTGCGGGCGCAGCGTGCCCGGGTCGTCGGCGTTTCGATGACCCCGAACGGTCCTGATCTCGCTGCCCTCGCCGCGCACCTCGTCGAGCATCGGCCGCGCTTCTACGTCATCAATTCTGCGCTTCAGAACCCGACCGGCTCCACCCTCGCGTCGGCCATCACCCATCGCATCCTGAAGCTCGCCGAGGCGCACGATACGCTGATCATTGAGGATGATATCTTCGGGGATTTCGAGGGAAAGCCGTCTCCACGCCTCGCCGGTTTCGACGGGTTGGAGCGCGTCATTCAGATCGGCAGCTTCTCGAAGACGCTGTCGGCTGCCATCCGTTGCGGTTTCATCGCGCTGCGCGAGGACTGGGTGGAGCCTCTGATCGACCTCAAGCTGGCCATGAGTCTGGGGAACAGCCACCTGTCGGCGAGCCTGATGCACGGGCTCCTGACGGACGGCACGTACCGCCGGCACCTCGCCGAGGTCCGCGAGAAATTGGGACGGGCGATGGCGCCGGCTCTTCGGCGCCTCGAAGGATGCGGACTGACGGCGTGGCTGGAGCCGTCCGGGGGGTTCTTTCTGTGGATGCGTCTGCCGGATGGAATCGATTCGGCAGACGTTGCCCGGCGTGCCCTGGCACGCGGACTCGTGCTCGCACCGGGAGGCGCCTTCAGCCCCTCGTCGCTCGGCAACAGTTTCCTGCGCTTCAACGTCGCCCAGTGCACCGACCCACGTCTGATCCCCATGCTCGAGGCCGCCCTGAACGAGTGCGTGGCGGCGCGATCCGAGCCGGTGGGTTGACGGAAGGCTGGCGGAAAATTTTCCGGGTCCTGTGCGCCACGCGTACCCGCTTTCGCCGGACCGGAGGTGCCCGCAGGGGAGTTTTCCGTTATGACAGGTTGACAGGGGCGTCCCCGCCTCGCCACATCCCGGCTATCATGAGCGACGCGAATCTGACGACCTCCTCCGCCTCCGGTGACACGGGCAAGCCACCTCTGGAGATCCTGCTCTGTGCGCCGCGCGGTTTCTGCGCCGGTGTCGTGCGGGCGATCGACGTGGTGGAACGGGCACTCGCCATCTACGGACCTCCGGTCTACGTCCGTCATGAAATCGTCCACAACAAGTACGTGGTCGAGAGCCTGAAGCGGAAGGGCGCGGTGTTCGTCCGCGAGCTCGACGAGGTTCCCGACGGCTCCGCTCCGGTAATCTTCTCGGCTCACGGCGTCGCCAAGACGGTGCCACACAACGCTGATTCCCGCGGCCTCACCACCATCGATGCCACTTGCCCGCTGGTGACCAAGGTCCATCGCGAGGCGGAGATTCACCACAAGCGCGGCCGCCACGTGCTACTCGTCGGCCATTCCGGTCACCCCGAGGTGGTCGGCACCATGGGCCAGTTGCCGAAAGGCTCGATCACGCTGGTTGAGGACCTCGATCAGATCGCCGCCCTGGAGCCGGAAAACCGCGATAACCTCGCTTGGGTGACGCAGACGACCCTGTCGGTGGACGACACGCACCACATCGTCGAGGCGCTGAAGAAGAAGTTTCCGACGATCACCGGCCCGCACAAGGACGATATCTGCTACGCCACCACCAACCGCCAGGAGGCGGTGAAGCAGGTAGCGCCGCTCGTCGATGCGGTCATCGTGGTCGGTTCCTCAAACTCTTCGAACTCGCAGCGCCTGCGCGAGGTCGCCGAACGCGTCGGCTGTCCGATAACCCGCTTAGTGCTGCGGGCCGAGGAAATCGATTGGCCGGCCTTTGAGGGCATCCGAAAGCTCGGACTCACGGCTGGTGCCTCGGCACCGGAGGTGCTGGTGGAGGAGATCATCGACGCCTTCGCAGCGCGCTACACCGTCACGGTGGATACGGTTTCCACGGTGGTCGAGGACATGTCCTTCCCGTTGCCGCGCGAACTGCGCAGCGAAGCTGCCGAATAGGCAGACAGCGCTCCTGATAGACCTGGCTTCAGCAGGGGCGCCGTTCGGCGCCCCTGTCCATTTCGTCCCCGAAATTATCAAGCGAACGTGCCGTGGCAGTCTACACCGAGGTCTCCGACGCGGCGCTGACCGCCTTTCTCGCGGCCTACGACATCGGTACGCTGCTCTCCTACAAGGGCATCGCCGAGGGTGTGGAGAATACGAATTTTTATCTCCACACCACTGGCGGCTCGTTCATCCTGACTCTCTACGAGAAGCGCGTCCGAGCGGACGACTTACCGTTCTTCCTCAACCTGATGGAGCACCTCGCCGCTCGCGGCCTTGCTTGCCCACAGCCGATCCGCGATCGCACCGGAGTCGCACTGGGTGAGCTCTGCGGCCGACCTGCAGTGATCGTGACCTTCCTCGACGGTGTTTCGGTGAAGCGACCCGGCATCGATCACTGCCATGCCCTCGGTCGCGCGCTCGCCGGGTTGCACGCGGCAGGTGCCGATTTCGGGATGCGGCGCGTCAACAATCTCTCGGTCGATGCATGGGAACCGCTCTTCCGGCTTTCGGAGCCTCAAGCGGACACCGTTTCACACGGCCTGACCGAACGGGTTCTCGGCGACCTCGCCGTGCTCCAGGCGTCCTGGCCCTTGGGTCTTCCGTCCGGCGTGATCCACGCCGACCTTTTTACCGACAACGTGTTTTTCATCGGCGACGAACTGTCGGGGCTGATCGACTTCTATTTCGCCTGTACCGACGCCTTCGCTTACGATCTGGCCATCTGCCTCAACGCCTGGTGCTTCGAGGCGGACGGCAGCTTCCACCGCGACATGGGGGCGGCTCTGATCGCGGGCTACGAGGCGGTGCGCCCCTTGGTTTCGGCCGAGGTCACGGCCTTGCCGATCCTGTGCCGGGGCGCGGCCCTACGCTTCATGCTGACCCGACTCGTCGACTGGCTCAATGTGCCGACCGGCGCCCTGGTCCAGCCGAAGGATCCCCTGGAATACGACCGCCGGCTGACCTTCCATCGCACTGCGACGGATGCGCGGGATTACGGTTGGGCCGGCCCGGGACCGTCAGCCTAAGGGCCTCCCCGGACGTCTCATGTTGCCGGCGGATCCATGGCATCCGCCGGCGCATGGGTCAGATCACCTTGAGAAGGGCCTCGGCACCCGACAACTCGGTCTTGGCCGGGGAGTCCTCGACGTTCAGAACACGTACGACACCGTCCTCGACGAGCATGGCGTAGCGCTTCGAACGGGTACCGAGGCCGAACCCGGCACCGTCCATATCGAGCCCTATCGCCTTCGCGAACTCGGCATTGCCGTCAGCGAGAAACTCGAGGTCCTCGGCCCCACTCGCCTTCTGCCAGGCATCGAGCACGAACACGTCGTTGACCGAAGTGATCGCGATGGTGTCGATGCCCCGAGCCTTGATCTCGGCCTGCTTCTCCACGAAGCCGGGCAGGTGGTTGCGGTGACAGCTCGGCGTGAAGGCACCGGGGACCCCGACGAGGACGACGCGGCGGCCCTTGAAGAGGTCGTCGGTGGTCTTGGCTTCCGGGCCGTCCGCCCCACTCACGCGGAACGTGACCTGGGGGAGGTGGTCGCCAACCTGAATGGTCATCCGTCGTCTCCTGAAGATCGCCGGGGCATCCGAACCTTCGGATCCCTGATCACTGTCGCAGCGTCGTACCCGGTCGACACACTGGGCCCGCCCGTGAAAAATCGTCTAGCTCGCAGGGGTTAGCCTGTCGAGTTTCCACTGCCGCCGATGTGGCGGATATCCATCGGCGGAACGTGCCGTGCCCTGGACAAAGGCGCCTGCCCGCGTAGCATGCGCCAATGCAGCGTTCACAGGCCCGCACGGGCGATCCCGCCTATCTTGATGGTCAGTTTCTCGTCGCCATGCCGGGTCTGACTGATTCACGCTTCGCCCGGTCGGTCATTTATCTCTGCGCCCATTCGGCGGACGGAGCCATGGGGATCATTCTCAACAAGGCCGTCACTGACCTCAGTATGCCCGATCTGCTGATCCAGCTCGATATCGCGAGCGAGACCGATGCGATCCGGCTCCGCGAGCGCGTCGGGCACATGCCCGTGCTGATGGGCGGCCCGGTCGATGCCAAGCGCGGCTTCGTTCTCCACACTGACGATTTCCATATCGATCAGTCCACGCTGATCATCGATGATGGAATCTGCCTCACGGCGACAGTGGACATCCTACGGGCGATCGTGGCCGGAGACGGTCCGGCCAGTGCCGTCTTGGCCCTTGGCTATGCGGGATGGCAGGCGGGACAACTCGAGAACGAGATCCTGGCCAATGGCTGGCTGGTCTGCCCGGCCGACCCAGACATGATCTTCCACACGGCTCTCGAAGCCAAGTACGAGCGCACGTTGCGCAACAACGGCATCGATCTCGCGATGCTGTCGGTGAGCGCCGGCCATAGCTGAGGCTTCGCGCTACTGATCGGCGAACGGAGCGCCACCCGTATCCGGATTCATGCCCTCCACCGGCGGCTTGCGGCGCGGGCGTGGCGGGGATACCGAGGCGCTTGGTAACGCGGTGTTGGTGTTGACCCCGAGGCGGGTAGCGAGTGCCAAGGCCCGCGCTTCGGTGAAACGCAGGTTGCAGAAGCCATGCGCCCCTTCGCGAGCATAGGTTCGGCACATCTGCTCACGATCCGATGAGAAGGCCGCCTGTTCGGTGACCACGGGGCGAAGCTCGGGGCCGCGCAAGCGCTGGCTGATCAGCTTGTAATTCTCACGCACGGCCCGGTCGGCACCGCCGCGTGCGGCCTCGAACTCGCTCGCTCGTGCAACGAGCGTCGCGGCAGCCGGTCCCCACAGACCCGTTGGGGTCGTGGCGCAATCGGCCGCTGCGAAGGTGCAGACAGGACCGGACATCGATTGCACCAGGATGGCGCCATCGAGGACATCGAACCGAAGGGGACACTCGCCGCCTGTGACCTCGAAGCGGCCGACGCCTTCCGGCCGGCCCTCCGACGAGACCGCCAACGGCGCCCCCCCGTTCAACGGCACCTTGCAGGCTTCGACCGGCTGCGAAATCTTATTGCCCGGCAGGATGATGCGGGCCGTGGTGCCCGCTCCGGCCCGTTCCAGCTTCAGGCTACCCGTGAGCCCGTTCAGCATCAACTCCTGGCCCATCAGGTTGTCCTCGGAGGGCGCTTTCAGGACGATGGGCTGACGGGGAACCGAGGGCGCCTTCGGCGCCTCGGTGGCGGATGGCGGAATTCCCTCGCCGGGGGCACCCGGCATCGGAGCCTGCGGAGCCGAGGGCACCCCCCGTGGAGGTACTGGCGGCTTGGCCGCCCGCCCAATCCCGAACAACTCCTCGAAGAACGACTGCGCACAGGCCGGGTGAGGAACCGATGCCAGCACCGGGAGAAGAAGAAGCACGCGGGTCAGACGCATCGAAACTTTCAGGCCTATATCCGTGGAAACGGCGTGATGCGCAGGCAAGCACGTTCAAGCCCCACTTACCATGCAACGATTGTCTTGCCACGGCAGCGATGCCGCTCCTTGCCGACGAGACATCGGGGACCCCGCTGGCGCCGTCGTTGCGAAGACCGCGGCTGGCGGCCCGTGAAGCTGTCGGAATTCCAAGTCGATGAGGGGGGTAACGCGGTTCCGCGCAATCGGATGCACCTCCTCGCCGGGCTCTGCCTTGCGGCCTCGCGACACCCTTCTTATATCGGCCGAGACGCGGGATTAAGACCCGGCTCTGCACCGTTCCGGGGCGCGAACCGGTGTCCAAGCCCGTTCTCACACAGTCAGTTTTGCAAAGCCATGGGCCGAGCTGCTTCGGGGCTCGGCGGTCTGCTTGACCAAACGACAACAGAGGGATCCCACCATGGGTAAGGTAATCGGTATCGATCTCGGCACCACGAATTCCTGCGTGGCCGTCATGGAAGGCACGCAGCCCAAGGTCGTCGAGAATTCGGAAGGTGCACGCACCACGCCGTCGATCGTCGCATTCACCGACGAGGGCGAGCGGCTCGTGGGCCAGCCCGCCAAGCGTCAGGCGGTCACGAACCCAGAGCGCACCTTCTTCGCCATCAAGCGTCTCGTGGGTCGGACCTACGACGATCCGATGACGCAGAAGGACAAGGGTCTTGTCCCCTACAAGATCGTTCGCGGCGACAATGGCGATGCCTGGGTCGAGGCGGACGGCAAGAAGTACTCGCCCTCGCAGATTTCCGCCTTCACCCTGCAGAAGATGAAGGAGACGGCCGAGGCGCATCTCGGTCAACCGGTGACGCAGGCCGTCATCACGGTACCCGCTTACTTCAACGATGCCCAGCGTCAGGCCACCAAGGATGCTGGCAAGATCGCCGGTCTCGAGGTCTTGCGAATCATCAACGAGCCGACCGCGGCGGCCCTCGCCTACGGCCTCGACAAGAAGAAGGCCGGCACCATCGCAGTTTACGACCTCGGCGGTGGTACCTTCGACGTGTCGATCCTTGAGATTGGTGATGGCGTATTCGAGGTGAAGTCTACCAACGGCGACACCTTCCTGGGTGGCGAGGACTTCGACAACCGTGTGGTCGAGTATCTGACGAGCGAGTTCAAGCGCGAGCAGGGCATCGACCTCACGAAGGACAAGCTCGCCCTCCAGCGCCTGAAGGAAGCCGCTGAGAAGGCCAAGATCGAGCTGTCGTCAGCGACACAGACCGAGATCAACCTGCCCTACATCACGGCCGATGCTACGGGTCCAAAGCACCTCGCGCTCAAGCTCAGCCGAGCGAAATTCGAATCCCTCGTGGACGATCTCGTCCAGCGCACCATCGAACCCTGTCGCAAGGCGCTCAAGGATGCGGGCGTTTCGGCCTCCGAAATCGACGAGGTGGTGCTGGTCGGTGGCATGATCCGCATGCCGAAGATCCAGGAAGTCGTGAAGTCCTTCTTCGGCAAGGAGCCCCACAAGGGCGTCAACCCGGATGAGGTCGTGGCCATCGGCGCGGCGGTTCAGGCCGGTGTGCTCCAAGGCGACGTCAAGGACGTGCTGCTCCTCGACGTGACCCCGCTGTCGCTGGGCATCGAGACCCTGGGCGGCGTGTTCACTCGCTTGATCGACCGCAACACCACGATCCCGACGAAGAAGTCCCAGACCTTCTCGACGGCCGAGGACAACCAGAACGCGGTGACCATCCGGGTCTTCCAGGGCGAGCGCGAGATGGCGGCCGACAACAAGCTGCTCGGCCAGTTCGATCTGATGGGCATTCCTCCGGCGCCGCGCGGCATGCCGCAGATCGAGGTGACCTTCGACATCGACGCCAATGGCATCGTGAACGTCACGGCCAAGGACAAGGCGACGAACAAGGAACACCAGATCCGCATCCAGGCGTCGGGTGGCCTGTCGGACGCCGATATCGAGCGGATGGTCAAGGACGCCGAGGCGAATGCCGAGGCGGACAAGAAGCGCCGCGAACTCGTCGAGGTGAAGAACCAGGGCGAGAGCCTGATCCATGCCACCGAGAAGTCGGTGAAGGAGTACGGCGACAAGGTCACTGCGGACGACAAGGGCGCCATCGAGACGGCCATCACCGCGCTCCGCACCGCCCTCGAGGGGGACGATGTGGAGGTCATCAAGGCCCGCACCACCGACGTGATGCAGGCTTCGATGAAGCTCGGCGAGGCGATGTACGCCGCCAACCAAGCCGGTGAGGCGGGGGCCGAAGCCGGCACCGGTGAGGCGAAGAAGGACGACGTCATCGACGCCGACTTCCAGGAAGTCGATGACAAGGACCAGAAGAAGCGGGCATAACGCCTACATCTGAAGACGGGGCCGGAGCGATCCGGCCCCGAGCCATGTTCGGCTTGTCCCGATGAGCGGAACCAGCCGCGTTTCAGGCGCACCGGCGTTTGATGGGGACGGTGCGGTCCAGTCGGATCGAAGCGCCGGGGACTTTGAGGACGGGAATGTCGAAGCGGGACTATTACGAGATTCTGGGCGTCTCCAAGACCGCGACTGACGGCGAGATGAAGGTCGCCTTCCGTAAGCTCGCCATGAGCTATCACCCGGATCGCAATCCGGGGAATGCAGAGGCCGAGCTCAAGTTCAAGGAAATCAACGAGGCTTATCAGTGCCTGTCTGACGGTCAAAAGCGTGCCGCGTACGACCGCTTCGGCCACGCCGCATTCCAGCAGGGTGGCGGCGGCGGTCCCGGATTCGGAAACGAGTTCGGCGACTTCATGTCGGATATCTTCGACAACTTCTTCGGTGATGGCCGGGCCGGCGCTGGCGGCGGACGTGGCGGCGCGCGCGGCGGCCCGGCACGCGAACGCGGCGCCGACCTCCGCTACAATCTCGAGATCTCCCTCGAAGAGGCGTTCAGTGGAAAGGCCGAGACCATCAAAATGGCGACCTCGGTCACCTGCGAGGTCTGCTCCGGCTCCGGTGCCAAGGCCGGTTCGAAGCCGCGTCCCTGTCAGACCTGCGGTGGCTATGGCCGCGTGCGTGCGGCGCAGGGCTTCTTCGCCATCGAGCGCACCTGCCCGAACTGCCACGGCCGCGGTGAGGTGATCGACGATCCCTGTAGCGCCTGCAGCGGCGCAGGCCGCGTGACGCGCGAACGGACCCTCGCCATCAACGTACCGGCCGGCGTTGACGACGGCCTGCGGATCCGTTTGGCCGGCGAAGGCGAGACAGGCCTGCGCGGCGGACCGGCGGGTGACCTCTACGTCTTCCTCTCGATCAAGCCGCACGAGTTCTTCCAACGTGACGGCGCCGACCTGTTCTGCCGCGTGCCGATCTCCATGGTGACCGCGGCGCTCTCGGGCGAAATCACCGTGCCGGTGATCGATGGCTCGCAAACCCAGGTCCGTATCCCAGCCGGCACCCAGACGGCGAAGCAATTCCGTATCAAGGGCAAGGGCATGCCGGTGCTGCGATCGCGCGACGTCGGCGACCTCTACATCCAGGTTTTCGTCGAGACGCCGCAGAACCTCTCGAAGCGCCAGCGCGAATTGCTCCAAGAGTTCGATCAGTCGGCCTCCGACGAGAACCATCCGGAGAGCGCGGGCTTCTTCTCCAAGGTCAAGGATTTCTTCGACGGGCTCGGTGGGGTAGCCAGGACATAGACTTGCAATATCCTTCGGATCAAAACCGTTCGGCCACGGTTATCGCATGTGGCGGTCGAGCACCGCCTGCACGATCCTTGTGTGCGCCCCGGCGGGTTCGATGTTTGCAAGCTTGACTGCCGGAGAGCTTCGTCGTCTAGCCTTTCCCTCCCAACCCGTGATCTGAGGACATAGGGTCTTGCCGCCGCTACGCCGCTCCAGCGCAAAAGCCGACCTCGCTTCCGGTGCCAACCGTACACGGCGGGATCCGCTGGAGGACGAGGCGCGATTCCTGCGTTCCTGGTTCGAGCGTCCCCTCGTCACTGGCGCTGTGACGCCGTCTGGCAAGATGCTCGCCCGCACGATGGCCTCCTACGTCGATCCGCGCATCACCGGCCCTGTAATTGAACTCGGACCTGGGACGGGACCCGTCACCGAGGCTTTGATCCGGCGTGGCGTTGAGCAGGAGCGCCTGATCCTGGTCGAGTATAATCCGGATTTCTGCAAGCTGCTGCAGAAGCGCTTTCCCCGCGCGACGATCTTGCGCGGCGACGCCTACAACATTCGCGAAACATTCGGCACGATGCTGGCGGAGAAGGCGGCGGCGATGGTTTCAAGCCTTCCGCTCTTCACGAAGCCCTTGGAGCAACGTCTCGATCTCTTGAACGCCGCCCACGAAATGATGCATCCGAGTGCGCCGTTCGTGCAGTTCACGTACGCGGTGGTCCCGCCGATCCCGGCCCGGTGCGATGCCGGCACCTACACGGCCAGTCGTTCGAACCGAGTCTGGCTCAATCTTCCGCCGGCGCGTGTCTGGGTCTATCGCCGACCCTGAGGGCGATCGTTGAATTTCCGAACGCAGGCTGAAGAGAGGTCTCAGTTCGCGTTCAGTGCCAGAGCACTATCCCGGATGCCGAGGGCGAGACCCGCCTTGGCAATCGAGACAGGAGCTTCACGATGATCACCTTGCGCGCAGTTTCTTTGCGGGGAATGAGAACTCTGTTCGCCGTGATGAGCTTCGCCGGCGGCTTCGCACTCGCGACGAATGCGCAGGCTTTGCCCCTCGTGGCGCTGGTCCACGGGGATCCGCAAACCGCAATCACCCCGGTGCAGTACTGGGGCGGGCATGGTGATTGGGGCCATCATCGCCGCCATCACGAGGACCGCGGCTATGGTCACCAGCGCCGGCATTTTGGCTGGGGGCATCGCGATCACGGCTGGGATCATTACCGCGGTTGGGAAGGGCGTCGTCACCATCACCACGGTCGCGGACGTTACGACTACTGACCGCTCCGGCTTCCGGTGCTTCACCGAAGAGCCGGCGCCTGCCTATCCCGCGATCCGCTCCAGGACCGCAGGCGTTCGCTCCACGGGTGTCGGGTCGATGCGGTAGGCCGCCAGCAAAGCGGCTTCGGCTCGCTCGGCGGAGGCTGCATCGGCTGCATGGACCATCGCAAGCGGCTGGCCTTGCTCGATCCGAGCTCCGATACGGGGCAGCCCGGTGAAGCCGACACGTGGATCGATGTCGTCCTGCGGGCGGGTTCGACCACCACCGAGACCGATCACCGCAATGCCCAGATCTCGCGTCGCGATCGAGGCGACGTAGCCGTCCGTCTTCGCAGCGATCGCGCGCGTGATCGGCGCCTTTGGCAGGTAGCGCCCGGTCCGCTCGACGAGGTCGACGGGCCCTCCGAGCGCAGTGACCATCCGGGCGAAGACTTCGAGCGCGCGGCCTGACGCTCTCGCGTTCTCCAGGCGGGCAGAAGCGTCCGCGACGTCGGAACTGAGGCCGCCGACCACCAGCATCTCGGCGGCAAGCGCCAGCGTCACGGCGTGGAAGGCCGGCTCGCACCAGCGCCCGGTGAGATAGTCGAGGGTATAGGCAACCTCCAGGGCGTTTCCGGCCGCCGAGGCGAGGGGCGAGTCCATGTCGGTGATCAGCGCCACCGTACGCAGGCCCGCACCACCCGCCACATCGACGATACTCCGCGCAAGACCCTCGGCTTCCGGGCGCTCGGCCATGAAGGCGCCCGAGCCCACCTTGACGTCCATCACCAGGCCGTCGAGACCGGCAGCGAGTTTCTTGGACAGGATGGAGGCGGTGATCAGGTCGAGGGACTCGACAGTGCCCGTCACGTCCCGAATCGCGTAGAGGCGCCGATCCGCGGGCGCGAGGTCTGCGGTCTGTCCGATGATGGCGCAGCCCACGTCGGCGGTCACACTCCGGAAGCGGTCGAGGCCCGGCATCGCGTCGTAGCCCGGGATGCTCGCGAGTTTATCGAGGGTGCCGCCGGTATGCCCGAGGCCGCGTCCCGAGATCATCGGGACGTAGCCGCCGCAGGCCGCGACCATCGGTGCGAGCGCGAGGCTGACCGCGTCCCCCACTCCGCCGGACGAATGCTTGTCCAGGACGGGTCCGGGTAGGTCCCACCGCAGGACGGTGCCGGACTGGGTCATCGCCCGGGTCAGCGCCACGCGCTCCGACCACGACAGGCCGCGGAAAAACACCGCCATGGCGAAGGCAGCGGCCTGCCCCTCGGTCACCCGCCCGTCCGTCAGGCCCGCGACGAAGTCCGCGATGTCCTCGGCCGGGATCGCGCCGCCGTCCCGCTTGGTGCGGATGAGTTCCTGGGGCAGCCTCATCGGCCGGGCTCGGCGGAGGCCGCGACCAAGGCCGTGCGCAGGCTGCTGGCGCCGAGGCGAAATGTGCGGGGAGAAACCCAGGCCGGCCCCATGACGCGATCGGCGAGGGCGAGGTAAGTGCCCGCATCCCCGACGGTTTTCAGGCCCCCCGAGACCTTGAGACCGACGGGATGCCCCCCTGCGTAGTCCCGGATTGCGTGAAGCATCGCCTCAGCGGCCTCCGGGGTCGCCGAGACCGCGCTCTTGCCCGTGGAGGTCTTGAGGAAATCCGCCCTGGCCTCGATGGCGAGGCGGCTCGCGGCCGTGATGGCGTCCGGGGTCGCCAGGACGCCGGTCTCCAGGATGACCTTCAGCAGACGACCGCCGTCGCAGACGTCGCGGATCGCGGCGAGCATGGTGCGCGCCGTGCCGGTCTCGCCGGCGAGGACGCTGCGGTAGGGCAGGACGAGATCGATCTCGTGGGCGTCATCGGCCAGCGCTTCGGTCGTATCCTCCACCGCCCGCTCGATATCGTCGCCGCCGGCGGGAAAGTTGATGACGGTGGCGACGCGCACCGGCGTGCCGGCGAGCAGCCGGGCGGCGCGGCTCACGTAGTGCGGCCAGACGCAGACGGCGGCGACCGCGCTCGCCCGGGCGTTGCGGCAGAGCGCGTCGATGGCGGTCTCCGAGCAGGATTCGCTCAGATCGGTGAGGTCGAGGAGGGGCAGGGCCCGCCGGGCGATGGAGGCGTCGTCGGTCATCAGGGGGCACTCGCGGGCAGGCGGGCGACGAAGGCGGCGACGAGGCGGGCGAGGGCGTCGCCGGCCCGGGCGGCGACGGCCTTGGTCTCCGCGTGGTGGGGATCGCCGCCGTCGATCCCGGCGCCGAGGTTGGTCACGACCGACAGGGCGGCGACGGGCAGGCCGTAGAAACGGGCGAGGATAACCTCCGGCACCGTCGACATGCCGACGAGGTCGGCCCCGAGGAGGCCGGCCATGCGGACTTCCGCCGGGGTCTCGAAGCTCGGTCCGGCGAACCAGGCATAGACGCCCTGGTGCAGGGCGACGCCGGATTCGCGTGCTGCATCAATGAGATGGGCGCGCAAGGCGGCGTCGTAGGCGCCCACCATGGGCACGAAGCGGGCGTCGCTGGCCTCGCCGATCAGCGGGTTGAGGCCCGAGAGGTTGAGGTGGTCGGTGAGCGCCACGAGGCTGCCGGGGCCGACCTCCGGCCGCAGGGAGCCGGCGGCATTGGTGAGGAGAAGCGCTTGTGCTCCAAGGACTTGCGCGACGCCGAGCGGCACCCGCATCACGGCGGCGTCGCCGGTCTCGTAGGCGTGGGCGCGGCCCTCGAAGACGAGGACCCGGCGTCCGGCGAGGGTCCCGGCATGGAGGCGGCCGCCATGGCCGCTCACGCCCGGGGCCGGAAACCCCGGAATCTGCCCGTAGGATACCGAGAGGGTCGTGTCGAGGTCACGCACGATTCCGCTGAGTCCGGTGCCGGTGACGATCGCGCAGGCGAAGGGTCCGCCGAACCCCTGCGCGCGCAGCAGACCGGCGGCGGCCTGGACCCCCGGCTCCGGTTCACGCAAGGATTTATCCCCCATCGGTCCCCCCGGGAGCGGCGCCCAGGTTGTCCGGGCCGAAGGAGTTGGGCAGCAGGGCCCCGACGGTGAAGGCGGCGCGCAGGCCCGCCGGGTCGGCGACGTGGACCCGGACCGCGGGACCGGCGAATTCGCGGATGCGCTGCCGGCAGGCGCCGCAGGGGGTGACGAGGCCGGGCCCCGGGCCGAGGACCAGCAGGGCGGCGATGCGCTGGCCGCCCGCGGCCACCATGGCGGCGATGGCCCCGGCCTCGGCGCAGGTCCCCACCGGATAGGCGGCGTTCTCGACGTTGCAGCCGGCATGGAGGGCGCCCGACTCGTCCAGGAGCGCCGCCCCGACGGGAAAGCGCGAGTAGGGGGCGTAGGCGCGCCCCTGCGCGGCCAGGGCGGCCGCGAACAGGCGGGACAGGTCCAGACTCATGACGTCCGAAATCTTGGCGTCCAAAGTCGTGGATTCCGGGGTCATCGGGGCGGGACACGGCACGGCATTCCCCGACTTAGGCACCAAGGGGCGGGGCTGTCGAGGGCCGGCGCAACGGATGCATCGACAGCGCGCCCCCGGGCTCCTAAGACGGTGCGAACGGGAGACGAGCCGGGAGGCGGGGGACCATGTTGGGACGTTTCGAGCGCGGCGCCTCCGGCGAGGCGGTGGTGGAGTACGGCGACGGCACCATGCGGGTGATCAAGCCCGGCAGCTTCGTGCGCTGCGCGGTAACCGGCGAGGCGATCCCCCTCGATGCCCTGCGCTACTGGAGCGCGACCCGGCAGGAGGCCTATGCCAGCCCCGAGGCGGCGATGCAGCGCCTCGCCGAGACGGGACGTCCGGATTAGGGGATTTTAGCGCAATTAGTAGGTCAGAGACCGGGTAGGTTCTGCACATACGAATTTGATGGAGGCTACCGCGGGTGCAGCCCTAACATCGGATTGCCTCGTACGACCGGCTTGGGCGAATTTTCGCTGGTCCGCTTACCGGCGGTTCAGGCATTACAGTGGTCGTAGACGCCAAACAGATGGGTGATCCGTTTCAGAGGCCCCTTCTTGGCAACGATAGAGGTCAAAAGCGTGCTGCGACACCGCCCATGATCGTGCGCGGCGTACCCGGTGTGGCGTAACGGTTCTGGAAGGCGCGGTCGTAATAGTTCGTGTCGAGTAGGTTGTCGACATTAAGATAGACCCGCACCTGCGGAGTGATCCAATAGTACGAGATCAGGCTTAAGATCGTGTAGTCCGGCAGACGAAAGGTCGAGAGGGCGGTGCCAGCCTTGCGCTGACTGACATAAGTCACGCCACCACCAAGACCAAGCCCCCGTAATTCTGCCCCTTGGAACTCGTAGACGCTCTGCAGGGCGAGGGTGTCGGCAGGGATGTTGGCGATCCGCGTGCCCACGGGCAGCGTGTTGTCGCGGCTCACGGAGGCATCCGCATGGGTATAGGTGCCGATCACCCGCAAGCCGGGTGCCAGATATCCAGCAACGGTCAGGTCGAAGCCCCGGCTGCGCACCTCGCCCGCCGCCACGCTGAAGTTTGGATCGACAGCATCGGCCGTGAGGACGTTGTTGCGCCGGATGTCGAACAGAGCCGCCGTGGCGCTCAGTTGCCCGTCGAGTAGGCTGAGCTTGGCGCCGACCTCGTAGCCTTCGCCTTGCTGGAAAGCAAAGGGGCGTCCTGAGCGATCCGTGCCGGTATTCGGCAGGAAGGAACGGCCGTAGCTGCCGTAGACCGAGACCTCATCGGTGAGATCGTAGGTGAGGCCGAAGCGCGGGGTCGCGACCGTATCCTGCAGGCTCGTGGTGCGGCCGGTGCGGTAGTCGGTGGAAACGAGGCCTAGGTTCTCCACGCGCACGCCCAGAAGGGCATGAAGCCGTGGAGTGAGGTCTATCTGATCCTGAACGTAGCCACCGAAGCTCTCGGTGTTCTGCAGGAAGTTGGTGATCGAAGTGAGTGGAGGGCGGGTGGATTGCCCGTAGCGGGGCGAGAGGAGGTCGAGGATGAAGGGGAAGAGGTTTGCGTTCGAGCGGTCGAAGATCTCGCGATAGCGGTACGTGTCGTACTCAAAGCCCATCAGCAGGGTATGGCGGAATGGGCCGGTCTCGAACTTGCCCGCGAGGTTGAGTTGCAAGTCGAGATCCGACCAACTCAAGTCGCGATGCTCGAAGGTTCGGCGTAGGGTACGCCCATCACTGAGGACATTCATGGCGCCTACGCCGTCGCCAAAGAGCTTCCCACCCAGCGCCTGGACGCCGGCAGTGACCACCCAGTCCTGATCGAGCTTGTGCTCGATGCGCAGCTGGCCAAGGGCGTTATCGTTGCGCACCGGCGGGATGCCGGGCTCGCCAATGAAGCGGTTGCGCGGCAGGGCGCGGATGTTACCGTTGATCGGCACGACGCCCCGATCGAAGGTCGCCGTCGTGCTGGCGAACTCGCCCTCCAAAGTGATCGTGGCGTCAGCGGTGGGCTTCCAGGCGATGACGGGAGCGAGGTAGAAGCGGTCGCCGTGTACGAAGTCGCGGAAACTTCCGTTGTCCTCAACGGCGCCCGTAATGCGAGCGAGCACCCGGCCTTGCTCGTCGAGGGCGCCAGTCGCGTCGAAGGTACTGCGCTTCTGGTTGAAGCTTCCGAACTGCGTGCCGATCGCGAGGGCTCGCTCGGCCAATGGCTGCTTAGTGACGATGTTGAAGGTCCCGCCGGGATCGCCGCGTCCGTATAGGAAGGCAGACGGACCCTTCAGCACCTCGATTCGCTCAATGGAGACCACGTCCGGCGAGGGCGGGTAGCCCCGATTGATTGGGAAGCCGTTGCGGTAGTACTCGCCCGTATTGAAGCCACGGATGGTGAACTCCGTCAGGCCAAGGCCCGCGAAATTGTTGGCCCGGCCGACGCCGGCAAGATCGAGGGCGGTGTCGACCCGCGTCGCGGCAGCGTCCTGCAGAACCCGATCCGGCACGACGACGACCGTCTGGGGCACCTCGCGTATCGGCGTGTCGGCGCGGGTTGCGCTGACGCTGTCCCGTGCAAGGTAGCCATCGACCTTGCGTGCTGTTCCGCCCGCAGACGCTCCGGAGCCGGCCACCGAAAGTTCGTCGAGCTGAACCTCTTGTGAAGCATCTGCGGCGAGCTGAGCTGCGGCCAAACTGGGCCCGAAGCTGACTAACGAACCCGATTGCGCCAGAAGCACGAAAGCAGCGGACGAGGCCAGCGTAGTGGTTCTCTTGGGCATTTTGCTCGACACGTTCACGCACGCAAACCAACTTGAATTAATTCGGTCCGTTACGGTCCAGAAACACATGCGGTCAAGCTTGCAGGTTTCCGAGCACACACGTCTAGTTTCGAGGTATTCGAATATACCTTAGCCTTGGTCTGGAAGCGTTATAATCTGTCGCGTCTCGCAGGAGATGTGTTGCATACGCGTGACAGCGATGAAGGTCGTTCGCCCGGCCAGCAGTTCCATTTGTGTTGAAGCCGGTTTGAGGCGGCATCCCGCCTGTGTACTTCTGACGAACAGCGCAACCGCTGGACGCCCTGACGGATTGCTGCTTTCAAGAAGTGCTCATAGTTGGCCGTATAATCGCCGGGGGTCGTCAGTGACCTGTCCGCTTCGAACTGCAGAACAAATTGGGCGTCAGGCGAGAAACTCTTTTAAAGATCCGACTTAATCTTTGCTATCGCCCAATCCCCACAACCAACCCCCGCAACTGCCCTACCAAACCCCCCTCATCGGCAAACGCCAAAGTAACAGGCAGCACCGCGACGCGGGCGGCGAAGGGGGCGGTGAGGCGGACGTGGTCCTTCTCGGTGGTGACGAGGTCGGCGCCGAGGCGGGTGGCTTCGGCCGCGAGGGTGGCTTCGTCGGCGGGGCCGTAGGGGTGGTGGTCCGGATAGGCGCGGGTTCCAACGAGGGTGGCGCCGGCCTTTACGCAGGTTGCGAAGAACTTTTGGGGGCGGCCGATGCCCGCGAAGGCGAAGACGCGGCGGCCTGTCAGGTCGGCGCCGGGGATCAGGCGGGCGCGGTGGACCGGGAGTCCGCGGGCTTGCGCCGCCGCCGCCACGGCCTCGCCCCGGTCTCCGGTCCCGATCAGCACGAGGCCGTGGATGTGGGGCCATTGCCGGGCCAGGGGCACCCGCAGGGGACCGGCCGGGAAGGGCCGCCCATTGCCGAGGCCGGCGCCGGCATCGACCACGGCGAGCGAGAGCGTCTTGGCGAGGCTCGGGTTCTGCAGGCCGTCATCCATGACGATGACGTCGGCGCCCGCGCGGACGCAGAGGGCGGCGCCGGCCGGGCGGTCCCGCGACAGGATCGTCGGCGCGGCCCGGGCCAGGAGCCGGGGCTCGTCGCCGGTCTCTTCGGCCGTCTGGCGGGACGGATCGACCCGCACCGGCCCGGCGAGGCGCCCGCCATAGCCGCGGGTCAGAAAGGCCGGGTTCGCCCCGAGGGCGCGCAGGTGGGCGGCGAGCGCCAGGGCGGTGGGGGTCTTGCCGGCCCCGCCCAGGGTGAAGTTGCCGACGCAGAGGACGGGGCAGGGGGCTTTCGCGCCGGGCCGGTCCATGCGCGCGGCGGTGTGCCGGCCGTAGAGGGCGCTCAACGGCGCGAGCCACTGGGCGGCGGGATGGCCGGGGCCTGCGTCCCAGAAGGCGGGGGCGCGCATCAGCCGGCGCTCACGGGGCCGCCATCGCCCGGAGCGTCATCTGGGCGATGAAGGGATCGAGCACCGCCAGGGTGCGGGCGACGGCGCCCTCGAAGGGTTGGAGCGCGGCTTCCCCCGCCCGGCTCATCGCCGCGATGCGGGGGCCGTCGGCCAGGAGGGTGTCCAGGGTTTTCGCGAGGGCGTCGGCGTCGGTCACCGTCAGGGCGCCGCCGGCTTCGTCCAGGGCGGCATAGACCTGGGTGAAGTTGTGGATGTGCGGCCCGTGCAGCACGGCGGCCCGCAGGCGGGTCGGTTCGATCGGGTTCTGGCCGCCATGGGGCACCAGGGAGCCGCCGAGATAGACGATGCGGCCGAGGCGGTAGAACAGGCCGAGCTCGCCCAGGGTGTCGGCGACGTAGAGATCGACCCCGCCATGGGGGCGCCCGCCCTGCGAACGCCGCACGCTGGTCAGGCCCTCGGCCCCCGCGCAGGCGGCGACGTCGCCGCCGCGATGGGGATGGCGCGGCACCACGATGGTGAGGAGGCGCGGCCAGCGTTCCTTGAGGCGGGCATGGGCTCGGGCCGCCATGGCGTCCTCGCCCGGATGGGTGCTCGCCGCGACCCAGACCGGCCGGTCGCCGACGAGGTCGCGCAGGTGGGCGAGCTGCTGGCCGTCCGCCGGGGGGACCTCGGAATCGTATTTCAGGTTGCCGGCGATGCTGACCCGGGGGGCGCCGAGGCGGCGGAAGCGGTCGGCATCCGCGTCGGTCTGGGCAAGGCAGATCGCGATGCGGGCCAGCAGCGCCTCGGCGGTCCGGGGGGTGCGGGCCCAGCCCCGATACGAGCGCTCGGACATCCGTCCGTTGACCACGAGGAGGGGGATGCCGTGCCGGTGCAGGCCCAGCACCGTGTTCGGCCAGATCTCGGATTCGGCGACAAGGGCGAGGTCGGGCCGCCAATGGGCGAGGAAGCGGTCCACCCAGCGCGGCGCGTCGAGGGGCATGTACTGGTGCACGGCCCCGGCGGGCAGGCGCCGCCCGATCAGGTCGGCGGCGCTGCGGGTGCCCGTCGTCACCAGCACCGAGAAGCCGCGGGCGATCATGCCGTCCACGAGGCCGACCAGGGACAGAGCCTCCCCGACGCTGGCCCCGTGCATCCAGACGAGGCGGCCCGTCGGCCGGGCCCGGCCCGGCAGGCCGCGCCGCTCGGCCAGGCGTCCGGCATCCTCCTTGCCCCGGCGGGCGCGCCAGCCGAGCAGCCCCACCAGCGCCGGCTCGCCGAGATAGAGACCGGTGCGGTAGGCCCGCAGGAGCGCCGTGAGGGGCGGGGCCTTCGCCATCGCCTTCACGCCGGTTCCCCGACCCGGCCGTCCGCCCCGACGCGGTCGGGATGGCCGACGCGGTCGTGGGGCCCGACCCGGTCGGGCCGGCCGACCAGGGTGTAGGCGCGGTCGTGGACGCGGTTCATCTCGGCCTCGAGCTGCCGGCGCAGGGCCTCCAGGGCCTCGGGCTCCACGTCCCGCGGCACGAAGAGGGGTTCGCCGAACACCATCGCGCCCCGGCCGAAGGGCAGACCGAGGCAGGCCCGGTCCCAGCTGTCGAAGCGCCAGTGCCGGCTCGTCACCACCGCCACGGGGATGATCGGCCGGCCGGAGAAGCGCGCCAGGGTAAGGATGCCGGCATCGGCCCGGCGCGAGACCTTCGGCACGTCGGCGCTGAAGGCCACGCTCTCCCCGTCCTTCAGGGCCCGCAGCATGGCGCGCAGGCCCTCGGCGCCGCCCTTGGCCCGGGCGTCCCGCAGGACGCGGCCGCGGGCGCCCGAGGCCCGGATCACCCGGACGCCCATGCGGGTGAGCGCGATGGTGTTGATGTTGCCGTCGGCCGACCGCGAGATAATCGTGGCGATCCGGTCGTGCGGCCGGCGCATGAACGAGATCATCGTGTGCTGGCCGTGCCACATGCCGGCGATGAAGGGGCTGTGCCCGTCGAGCCAGGCATCCGGCGCGGCCGGCTCCACCGTGAAGCGGTTGGTGCGCCGCACGAGGCGGAGGTAGCCGCCCGCGAGGATGCCGAGGGCCTGCTGGACCGCCGGGGCGCGGCCGATGCGTTTGACGAGGCTCATCACGTCGCTTTCGCGTCGCCGACGGACCGGCGATGCCGTCGAGGAAGGGATGTCCGCGGAGCCGTCCCGCGCGGCGCGCCGGACGGGCAGGCGGCTGTCTAGCTCCGATCGCGCGGCCGGCGCAACGGCGCTGTGGCGGCCGAATCCGCCGTTTCGGGGGCGAAACCCGGCGCAAGGCGCTTGTTTGGAGTCGTTCCAAGCTATAGATTGGAATGAGTCCAAAGAGGAACGCGCTCCGAAGGGAGCCCATCAGGACAGGACGCGCGATGATGATCTCCCCCGCCCAGGGCGCCCCGGAGCCGATGGCCGCGATCGATGCCGCCGCGGCCGAGGCGCACCGCGCCTTCGTCCTGCGCTACGTCCAGCCGGGGCTCGCCGGGCTGATCGACGGCTCGGTCTCGACCCTGGCGCCGATCTTCGCCGCCGCCTTCGCCACCCACAGCAACGGCGCCACCTTCCTGGTGGGGCTCGCCGCCTCCATCGGCGCCGGGATCAGCATGGGCTTCACCGAGGCGCTCTCGGATGACGGGCAGATCACCGGGCGCGGAACGCCCTGGATGCGCGGCCTCGTCTGCGGGGTGATGACCACGGTGGGGGGCCTCGGCCACACGCTGCCCTACGCGATCCCCTCCACCTGGCCGAACGCCTTCGGCGTCGCGACGGCCCTGGCCATCCTGGTGGTGGTGGTGGAGCTGCTGGCGATCGCGGCGATCCGCACGCGCTACATGGCGACGCCGTTCTGGCGCGCGGCCCTGCAGGTCGTGCTCGGGGGCGCCCTGGTGCTCCTCGCCGGCATCGCCATCGGGAGCGCCTGAGGGACGGCGGGCGGATTCGGAAGGCGAGGGTTGACCCCCGGCCCCGGATGGGGCGATGCGGGGCGCGAAATCCCAATCATCGACCGCGCATTGGGGGATGATGTTCCGCCTCGCCCACCTGACCGACCCCCATGTGGGGCCGCTGACACGCCCGCGCCTGCGCCAGCTCCTGAGCAAGCGGGCCACCGGCTACGTGAACTGGCAGCGCGGCCGCAAGGACGCCCACGACATGGAGGTGCTGGCCGCCCTGGTGGCCGACCTCCAGGCGCAGGGGCACGACCACGTCGCCTGCACCGGCGACCTCTGCAACATCGGCCTGCCGAGCGAGTGGTCGACCGCGAAGGTCTTCCTGGAAGCCCTGGGGACGCCCGAGACCGTGAGCTTCGTGCCGGGCAACCACGACGCCTACGTGCGCGGCTCCCTCGAGGGCCTGCTCCTCGCCTGCGGCGCCTGGACGGCGGGCGACGACGGCACGCACGGGCATTTCCCGTACCTGCGCCGGCGCGGGCCGGTGGCCCTGATCGGCCTGTCCTCGGCGGTGCCGACGAAGCCCCTGATGGCGAGCGGCCGCCTCGGGCCGCAGCAGATCGCCGCCACCGAGGCCCTGCTGCGGACGCTGGGGGCCGAACCCGAGCCGCCCTTCCGCGTGGTGATGATCCACCACCCGTCGCATCCCGGCGGCACGTCGTCCGGGCGTGAACTGAAGGATGCGGGGGCGTTCACCGCCATGGTGGCCCATGCCGGGGCGGAGTTGATCCTGCACGGGCACAACCACGTCCGCAGCGTCGCGTTCGTGCCCGGGCCGGGGGGGACGTCGATTCCGGTGGTGGGGGCCGCCTCGGCCTCTGCCCGGGGCGATGCCCGGCATCACCGCGCGAGCTACCACCTCTACACGATCACGCGCCGCGCGACGGGCTACGCCGTCGCGGGCATTGAGCGGGGCCTGACCGAGTCCGGAACCATCGCGGATCTCGGCGCCCTTCCGTTGGCCCGCTCCTGAGGCGTCGCCGCCTCGGGATCTCAGGGCTCAGGCGTCCTCCAGCACCTTCGCCTGGGCGGCGAGGCTGGCCTCGTAGCGCTCCGCCTGCAGGCGGGTCAGGCCGCTGACGAGCACGGCCTCGCCCCGGTAGACCGTATAGGTGCCGTCATGCGTCGGCTTCACGCGAATCACGTTGGACATGGCTGTCACCCCGTCAAAAAAGGTTAGACGCGATATGATTTCGGCGGAGGGGAAACATTAACGGTCGGTTCAGACTACGCAAGTCCTCGGCGGCGCTAGACTCGATAAATCGATCCCGCGATGCAGCGAACATCTTGGTATATCAGTTCAGCGGACGAAATCCCCGAACCTTCTCAACGAATGGCTACGCTTGCGCCGCACCATGGTCTCCGGGGGAAGGCGGGGGCCCGCCGGGCCCGTTCCGGCCATCCTGGGCCGCCTCGGCCCCCACCGCGGGCGGACTCGTCGCCGGACCTGATTCTTTTGAGGCGCGACGCCGCCGCCCGACCCTCAGGCGTCGCGCGACGGCCGGCCCGGGACTCGTCCGAGATTGGCCTGCAGGTAATCGCTGATCTTGCGCAGGTAGGCTTCCAGGTCCTGGACCTCGCCCTCGGCGGAGCGGGCCCGCTCCCGCGCATCAAGGGCGGCCTGATCCGCCTCGCGCCGCGCCATCTCGGCCTCGCGGACGCGCAGCTGGGCCTCGCGCATCCGGATCTCCAGTTCCATCGCCTGACGCCGCCAGGCGGACGCCTCGGCGCGGGCCCGATCCAGCTCGGCCTGCTGCTCGACCCGCTCCCGGTGGGTGAGGCGGATCAGGTCCCGCGCCTGGGCCGAGATCGTATCGACCCGCTCGTGCAGAGCCTGGATCGTCTCCATGCTGTGCTCGACCAGGCGCAGGGTCGTGGCGCCGAGTTCCGAGGTGGGCGTGATCGCCGGCACGGGCACCAGGGCAAGCGCCTGGCTGCCGCTCCGCACGGGGCTTTCCGTCTCGCGCGGGTCCGAGGCCTCGCCCCCGTGACGGACGGGCAGCCGGGCGAGCGCGAGATCGATCACGGGCGACAGGACGGGGGAGGCGGCAGCGGACATAGGAGCGGCTGGGATGGGAGCGGCGGAGATGGGTGCAGCGGACATGGGGGCAGAGACCCGGACGGGAAAACGATCATGGTGACGGTCGTTGAACAGGGTCCCGGGCGGGCGGCGTGACCACGCGGGATGGATCCGCCACCGGCGCCCCGGCCCCTCACGGCGTTCCGACCTTGGCCGGGTTCGCCTCGTCCGCCGGCGCACGGCGGGTGAAGCCCTCCACCACGGCGTCGTGCAGGCGGGCCAGCCACTCCTCCGCCTCGTCCGCCCGGCGCTCGGCGAGGTCGGCGCGGGTCTGCGCGGCGGCGACCTGCGCCTCCAGGGCGGTGGCCCGCTCCAGGGCCCGCGCGACCGTGCGTTCCAGCTCCTGCTCCAGCTCCGCGGCCCGCTCCTCGCTGATGCGAATCGCGGCCGTGGCCTCGTGGATCAGATCGAGCGAGGCGGACCAGTCCCGCGTCCGGCCGGCATTGGCCGGAGCCGGAAGGGTCTCGTCCAGATGGGCCTGCTGAGCCGGCTCGGGCGCCCCCGGCCCGCGATGGGGGCTGGGCAGGCTGCGCATCAGCCAGGCTCCGGCGGAGGAGGTTTCTCGGTCGCGAAGCGCGGTCTCGGACATCTGGGCATCCCTGCGCGGGGTCTCCGCCGCGCCGTCTCTTAAAGGGGTGGAGGGGTCGGGTCGGCGAGGCTGGATCGGTCGGGTCGGGCGCTATTTCTCGGGCGGGGGCGAGAAGGGACGGACGTTGCTCGGCTCCGGCGGGGGCGCGGCCGGGGCCGGCTCGCTCCGCGCCCCCTCGTCCCCCGCGAAGCTGCGGGCCGAGCGACGCAGGGCCTCGTGCTGCTTCTGCAGGGCGACGCGGCTCTCGCGGGCGATGTCCAGGGCACCCTGCGCGAGCTTGCGCTCGGAACGCTCGTGCTGGAGCTCCTCGATCAGGCGGTGGTTCACGGTCTCGAAATCCGCACGCTCCACCTCCTGGCGGTGGACGAGGTGGTCGATGCGGTCGGACAGGCTGGAGACCCGGCCGAGGGCCTGCTCCAGGGCCGCATCCTTGGCCGCCATCGCCTTGGTCAGCATCTCGCAGCGGTGCTCGAATTCCGAGCGGGCCCGCTGCATCTCGAGGAAGCGCTCGTTCTGCCGGGCGAGGTCGACCTGGGCGCTCTCCAGCCGACGCTCCAGGGTGACGCGCTCGATGGAGGCTTCCTTGAGGCCGCGCTCGGCCGAGCGGCCGGCCTCGTCGCGCTCGCGGAGCTGCGTGCGGAGCTGGGCCAGCATCTGCTCGGTGTTGGCGAGCCGGCTCGTGGCGGCTTCCACCCGCATGGCGAGGCTCGCGCGCTCGGTGCGATGGTTCGCGACCTCGGCCTCGTACTGGGCCTCCGCCTTCTGGGCGGCGGCGATCTCCGCCGCCAGCTGCTGTTCGACGTTGTGCAGGGCGACGCGGCCGGACTCGGCCTGGCCCTCGAACTCCTGGGCGCGGGCGCTCAGTTCCGCGAGCTGGGCCGCCTGGGCCTCGCTCAGGTTCTGGAGCCGGAGGTTGTCACGGTCGAGGGCGTGCCGGCTCTCGCGCAGGTCCTGCAGCTCGCTGTCGGACCGGGCCAGCGCCTGGTCGAGGGCCTTGGCCTCCACCCGCAGCGCCTTGCTCTCGCCCTGCAGGGCCCGGCTCTGCTCGGTCTCGGCGAAGAGGCGCCGCTCCAGGTTCTCGGCCTGCAGGGTCTTGTCGCGCAGGGCGATCCGCACCTCCTCGGCCGCCGCGTCGCGGGCCTGGAGGCTGGTCTCGAGGTGGTGCAGCTGGATCTTGGCAGCCGCCACGTCGTTGGTCGCCGCGGCGAGGCGTCCGGTGGCGTCGGCGAGATCGCGCCGGAGGGTGGCCGCGTTGCCCTGCTCCATCGCCAGAAGGGTCTCGAGCTCCGCCGTCCGGACCTTGGCCCGCGGAAGCTCCTCGGTGATCGCCACGATCGGCACCAGGAGGGCGGAGAAATCCGCCTGGAGCGACTTCAGGTCGTCGAGGCGCTCGGACATTTCCGCCACGCGGAACCGCAGGCTCTCGTTGTGCTGCCCGAGGGAATCCAGCGAAAGGTCTTCACTGTCCAGTAGCGGCTCCGTCGTCTCCGCCTCATCGGCAATACGGATAAAAGGCACATCCTGTATTGGAGAACGAAGCAATGCATCGGTCTGCTGTGAAGACGGCGCCTTGCTTTCACTTGCGGTCAATTTGCGGAGCGAAAGCCAGCTCATTTCTGCGATCCAATCTCGTGGCGGACAACCCACGACCAGGATTCAACAAGGTTGCAATTTCCTGCCCCTGTCAATCACGCCAAACGCGTCCTGTTAGCAAATTCTTAACGTATGGCTTTTGTAGCGCAGCGGCGCCTGATCCGTCGCGTTGCTGGGCTCAGCTTGACAAGCGTGGCGGTCGACTTGCGGTTCGGACGGCCGATTGCAGCATTGCGGCGTGCAATCTCGTCCGTCATCCCTCCCGCAAGCGTGAAAACGCGCTGGGGATGGCGCTCCCCACCCGCGACGCGTCAATCCGGCCCGGCGTCGCGTGCCGTCCCGACATGATCGGGCGGCGTCCCGTCCCCGGCCTGGCGAAAGTCGCCCCAGGCGTCCCGGGCGCCGCGCCATGCCATCAGGTGGAGGAGCGGAAGCCGCACCTCGACGACGAGGTCATCGTCGAGCAGGCCGGGGACGATCTCCGTGGTGGCGTCCGGAAACCGGGCGAGGACCGCCGCCTGAATCCGTCGCAGGCGCGGCAGCTGGTCCGCCGTGGGCTCGACGAGGATGTGCTTGATGATCCGGATCATGCCCGCTCATCGCATGGCGCGGGCGCGGCCGTCAGCCGGACAGCTTGTCCTATCGCGGCCGGGCAAGGGCCCTGTCTCGTCCGACGCCCGGCGGCAGCGGAATGGCGCGCTCGATCCTCCGACGCTCCCGTTACTCCGAAGCTCCTGGCCGCGGTCCCCCCGGGATTCGCACCGCGTCCAGGCCGCGCCGGCGACGAGGACGGTTCGCAATGCCGCGGGATCGATCCGGAATTTCGCAGTGCTCGGGGGTGCCCAGTGTTTGCCCGTAGCCTTTTCACGCCGGACGAAATGTCCGGTTTTCGACATTTCCCAATACCCGATTGAAGACTTCACATTCGACCGCTAACATTTACAAAATTAAGATCTACGTAAGCGCTGTCATCGGCCGGAACGCGTGGGTGAAAACTGCATGACCCGGACGGACAATTCGCCCCCACGTTTGCCCAATCCCTTCACGCGAAAGCTCGAAAGCTTCGTGGAATTATCGGAGGCAGACCGGGCGATTCTGGAGCGGATCAGCGCGGAGCGGCGCAGCCTCGAAGCGCACACGCCCCTGGTGCGCGAGGGTGACAAGCCGGACGGTCTCTGGCTGATCCTGGACGGGATGGCGTGCCGCCAGAAGGCGCGGGCGAGCGGCCGCCGTCAGATCCTGGCGTTCCTGCTGCCCGGTGACCTCTGCGCGCTGGATGTCTCCCTCCTGGAGCGGATGGACCACAGCATCGTCACCCTGTCGCCCTGCAAGGCGGTTCACCTCGCAGCCGAGACCGTCGCGGAGATCCTGGACACCGTCCCGGCCTTGGCCTGCGCCCTGAGCCTAAGCACGCTCGTGGACGAGGCGACCCTGCGTGAGTGGATGGTCAATCTCGGCTGCCAGCCGGGCGTGAAGCGGATCGCCCACCTCTTCTGCGAACTCTATGTCCGCCAGCAGCGGGTGGGGCGGACGACCGGGACCAGCTGCGCGCTGCCCGTGACCCAGGCCGATCTCGCGGACGCGACCGGCCTCTCGAACGTCCACGTCAACCGGGTGCTGCAGGATCTGCGCGGCAACGGGCGCATCGGACTCCGGGACCGGCGCCTCACCATTCCCGACCTCGCCGCCCTGTCCGCCTTCGCCGAGTTCGACGCCGCCTACCTGCGCATGGACGCGGAGGCGGAGACGCGCGCCATCCGGCGGATTCCGGCCCATTGCCTCAACGCCATGGCCGCCCATGGCCTCGGCGCGCAGGCCCCGCATTCGAATTGACGGGAACCGACCGCGCGCGAAGGCTTGGGACAGCCGGCATGTTTCGGAATGTCGAGGGGGAGTGCTTGGCGCGCCCACGGGGAATCGAACCCCGGTCTGATCCGTGAGAGGGACCTGTCCTAACCGCTAGACGATGGGCGCGGACCGGAGGGAGGCACTCGGTGATCGCTGCGGCGATCCGTGCTTCCCGGCCGATGGGCGATCGTATAGCGAGGGTCGCGCGGCACGACAAGGGCTGAAATCGCCCGGTCGGCCCGCACGCGACATTTTTAAATCGAAGGATGGCCCCTTGCCGGGACTCGAAGACCGCCGCGCGACGCTTCCCGAGGACGCCGCGACGGAGCGCCTGGACCGGGCCCTGGCCCGGGCCTTTCCCGATGTCTCGCGCTCGCGCCTGCAGGATCTCATCCGCGCCGGGCAGGTGTGCCGGGACGGCGCCGTCAGCCGCGACCCCTCCGCGAAGGTCGGCCCCGGGGCCGAGCTCGCCGTGGTGATCCCGGCGGCGGTGGCGCCGGAACCCGTGGCGCAGGCCCTCGACCTCGCCATCGTGTACGAGGACGACGACCTCATCGTCATCGACAAGCCGGCCGGCCTCGTCGTCCACCCGGCGCCGGGCCACGAGTCGGGGACCCTGGTGAACGGCCTCATCGCCCATTGCGGCGAGAGCCTGTCGGGGATCGGCGGCGTGCGCCGGCCGGGCATCGTCCACCGCATCGACAAGGACACCAGCGGCCTGCTGGTGGTGGCCAAGAACGATCTGGCCCATGCGGGGCTCACGGCGCAGTTCGCCGACCACGGCCGCACCGGCCCGCTGGAGCGGGCCTACCTCGCCCTGGCCTGGGGCGTACCCGAGCCCCGGGCCGGGACCATCGCGGCGAACCTCGCCCGCAGCGTGCGCAACCGGGAGAAGATCGCGGTGGTGCGCGGGGAGGGCGGCCGGCACGCCATCACGCATTACCGGGTCGAGGCGGTGCTGGGGGCCGAGGCGCCGGTGGCGCTGGTGCGCTGCACGCTGGAGACGGGGCGCACGCATCAGATCCGCGTGCATCTCAGCCATCGCGGCCACCCCCTGCTGGGCGACGCGGTCTATGGCGGGGCCTTCAAGACCAAGGCGGGCCGCCTCGGCCCGGCGGCGCGCGCCGCCCTCGGCACCCTGGGCCGGCAGGCGCTGCACGCCAGCGTCCTGGGCTTTGCCCATCCGCGCACGGGCGACACCCTGCATTTCGAGAGCCCGCTGCCCGCGGACCTCCAGGCCCTCGTCACCGCGCTGCGGGACGGGGCGTAGCGCCGCAGACACAGTCAAGATTGCACGAGACCGCGCGGGCGTGCGCCAGGACACGGCGGGCTGCGGCCATTCGTGTCATCAGAGACCCAAGCGGGATCCCGTGCGTTGATGCCGGACGCGTCCCACGCGCCGCCTTTCCGTTCCCGCCGGTTTCCCGCTAGACTTGGGGAATCGAACGGTCGGCTCAAGGGAGCGGCGGTTCGCTTCGGACCGCCCTCAGGGGGTCCTTTCAAGGAGGTAAGATCATGGCCGGCGCATTGCCAGTGCTCGCCACCGAAGGTGGCCTCTCACGCTACCTCGACGAGATCCGCAAGTTCCCGATGCTCGAGCCGAACGAGGAGTTCACGCTCGCCAAGGACTGGCGCGAGAAGGGCGACCGCAACGCCGCCCATCGCCTCGTCACGTCCCACCTGCGTCTCGTCGCCAAGATCGCCATGGGCTATCGCGGCTACGGCCTGCCCATCGGCGAGGTCGTGTCCGAGGGCAATGTCGGTCTGATGCAGGCGGTCAAGCGCTTCGAGCCGGACAAGGGCTTCCGGCTGGCCACCTACGCCATGTGGTGGATCAAGGCGGCGATCCAGGAATACATCCTGCGCTCATGGTCGCTCGTGAAGATGGGCACCACCGCCAACCAGAAGAAGCTGTTCTTCAACCTGCGCAAGGCCAAGGGCCGGATCTCGGCCCTCGACGAGGGCGACCTCAAGCCGGACCAGGTCGCCCAGATCGCCACCAAGCTCGGCGTGCCCGAGCAGGAGGTGGTCGACATGAACCGCCGCCTCTCGGGCGACACCTCCCTCAACGCGCCCCTGCGCGAGGAGGGCGAGGGCGAGTGGCAGGACTGGCTGGTGGACAACAGCCCGAGCCAGGAGACCGTGCTCGCCCGCGAGGAAGAGGGGCAGAACCGCCTCTCGGCCCTGCGCGATGCGCTCTCGGTGCTCAATCCGCGCGAGCGGCGCATCTTCGAGGCGCGCCGCCTCGCCGACGACCCGATCACCCTGGAGGATCTCTCCGGCGAGTTCGGCGTCTCGCGCGAGCGCGTCCGTCAGATCGAGGTCCGCGCCTTCGAGAAGATCCAGGAGGCGGTCAAGCGCAACCTCGCCACCCGCGAGGCCCCGCGCGTCGAGGCTCACGCCTGAGTTCTTGAGACCGCCTTCGCCGACAGGAGAACGGCCCCCCGGACATCGTGCCGGGGGGCCGTTTTGCGTTCCGGGCCCGATGCGCGGTCGCTGACGAGAGCTTCCGCGCGCGTGACCCGCGGCGCGAAACGCCCTAGCGCCACTGATCGAAGGCGCCTTGCAGGACCTGGGTTCCGGCGGTGCCCTTCTCGAAGGCGATGATCCCGCGGGGGCCGGCGGCAAACTTCAGCGTGATGTCGAACCAGTTCTTGTGCAGCAGGATGTCGGTGTTGCGCTCGATGTCGTTCGGCAGCGACGAGAGCCCGATGAGGAACAGGTTTTCGCGGACCCGCACCGGCAGGCCGGCCACGGGGGAGCCGCGGGCGCCTTCGTCGTCCTTGCCCTGGAGCAGGCCGATATCCTGGACGTTGTGGCGGGCGGCCGTGGGGCCGCTCGGCGTGAAGGCGAGCTCGATGGTATGCGAGGCCGGCAGGGTCGCGTCGAGGTTGCGGCGCACGGTCATCGCGAGGGTCAGCCCGGCCTCCGGGAAGTCGGCCGTGGCCCGCACGACGGTCTCCAGCTGCTGGCCCTGCTCGCCCGGGACGGTGTCGAGGCGCCAGACCACCCGGCCCTGGGTGGTGGTGGGCGTTGCGTTGGCGCCGCCGCCCATGTTCTCCTCGTAGAGCACCGCGCGCTGGGTGACCGCGAGGTCCGGCTGGGCCTGGGTCGGGGCGGCGGGCGTCGGGGACGGCGTCGGCGCGGGCGTGGCACGCCGGGCCGGCGCGGCGCGCTCGGCCGGCGCGGCGTCGCCGCCGACCCGGTCGGCGAACTTCGAATCGGCGCCTTCCGGGGCCGCGTCCTGCTGCTCGGTGGCGATCGGTTGAAGGTCGGCCGGCCTGTCGCGCAGGAGGAAGGCGGCCACCGCGATCAGTCCGATCACCGCGATCAGGATGCTGCCGACGAGCACGTTGCGCAGGAGGCGCGAGCGCCCGTGCCGCGGCCCGACCACCTCGATGCGCGGACGCTGGCGCTGGCCGCCATCCGGAGGCGGCACGTCGCTGCAGTCCTCCTGCGGGGGCGGGGTCGGCGCGGACGCTTCGTCCGCCCCCTCGGCGGCCATGAAGGGCGGGCTCTTCGCCTTGCGGGCCTGGATGCGGACCGGCGGCGGGATCGTGTCGGCGCCGCTTTCGGCCGACGGACCGGCGCCGTCGCGCGGCGTCGGCGGCGAAACGGCGATCGGCTGCACCGGCTCAGGCGCCGGCGGACCCGGCTCGGGCTGGGCCGACACGGGCGGTCCGGCGGCCGTCACGCCGAGATTCGGCGGCGGCGCAGGCGGCAGGGTCGCCTCCGGCGGAACCGGCTCGGACCCAGACGGCTCGGGCGGGAGCGGCTCGGGCAGATCGGTGAGATCGTTGGCCGGGGGAGGCGGCCGGAGGGGGTCCGGCTCGGGGGCGGGCGGCTCGGGCGCCGGCGCCGGCTCGGGCGGCGACGGGGCGACGCCCCCGTGGTCGCGCTCCAGGCGCAGGATGGCGGCCTCGAGGGCGTTGCGCTCGAGGTCGATGTCGTCCTCGGACAGGGGCGGATCGAGGGAGCGGAGCTGACCGATCAGCGCACCCCGCGCGCGCTCGTAGACGGCCTGGCGCAGGGCCGGGGAGCGGTCGGGCATCGCGTCGAGCGCCCGTGCCAGCAGGGGATAATAGTCGGCCATCGTGCCTCAGATCCGCCTTCTCACCGGCGACCGACCCGCCGCCTCGTCCCGCCGTCCCGCGGACGGGCGACGCCGGCCGACCACCGCGGGTCCGCCAGGGGCATCATCCCCGCGCGGCCGCGCGCCCATCAAGCGGAAACCGCCCTAGTCCTCAAAGGGGTTGTGCATGAGAATGGTGTCGTTGCGCTCCGGGGAGGTCGAGAGCAACGCCACCGGTGCGCCGATCAACTCCTCGATCCGGCGCACGTACTTGATCGCCTGGGCCGGCAGGTCGGCCCAGGAGCGGGCCCCGGCCGTGGTGCCTGACCAGCCCTCGATGGTCTCGTAGATCGGCTCCACCTTGGCCTGCGCCGCCTGATTGGCGGGGAGGTGGTCCACCACCTGTCCGTCGAGGCGGTAGCCGGTGCAGACCTTGATCGACTCGAAGCCGTCGAGGATGTCGAGCTTGGTCAGGGCGATGCCGTCGATGCCCGAGGTGCGGACGGTCTGGCGCACCAGCACGGCGTCGAACCAGCCGCAGCGGCGCTTGCGCCCGGTGTTGACGCCGAACTCGCGGCCCTTGGCGCCGATGGTTTCGCCGATCTCGTCGAACAGCTCGGTGGGGAACGGCCCCTCGCCGACCCGGGTGGTGTAGGCCTTGGCGATGCCGAGCACGTAGCCGATGGCCGAGGGGCCCATGCCGGAGCCGGTGGCGGCCTGCGCGGCCACGATGTTCGAGGAGGTCACGAACGGATAGGTGCCGTGGTCGACGTCGAGCAGCGCGCCCTGCGCGCCCTCGAACAGGATGCGCTTGCCAGCGCGGCGCTCGTCGTCGAGGAGCTTCCAGACCGTGTCGGCATAGGGCAGGATCGTCGGGGCGATCGCCTTCAGCTCGGAGAGCAGGGCGCCCGCGTCCACCTCGGCGATGCCGAGGCCCCGGCGCAGGGCGTTGTGATGGGTGAGCACCCGCTCGATCTTCGCCTCGAGGGTCGACTCGTCGGCGAGGTCGACGACTCGGATGGCCCGGCGGCCGACCTTGTCCTCGTAGGCCGGGCCGATGCCGCGCTTCGTCGTGCCGATCTTGAGCCCGGCGTTCGACGTCTCGCGAAAGTGGTCGAGCTCGCGGTGCAGCGGGAGGATCAGGGTCGCGTTGTCGGCGATGCGCAGGGTCCGGGGCGAGATCTCGACGCCCTGGGCCTGAAGCCGGGCGATCTCGTCCACGAGGTGCCACGGATCGACCACGACGCCGTTGCCGATCACCGAGAGCTTGCCGCCCCGCACCACGCCCGACGGCAGCAGCGCGAGCTTGTACGTCACCCCGTCGATCACGAGCGTGTGGCCGGCATTGTGGCCGCCCTGGAAGCGGACCACCACGTCGGCCTGCTCGGAGAGCCAGTCGACGATCTTGCCCTTGCCTTCGTCACCCCACTGGGCGCCTACGACGACGACGTTTGCCATTCACTGAAGACCTGTGCCGTAACCCGCGCGAAAGCGGTCCGACCTGACGGGCGGACCGCTTTCGCTGTCCTCGGGTCTTTCCGCGATCCGTGCGCGGAAATCAAGCAAGGGGCCGGTTCGCCGCCCGATGAGCGGGTATGTCGCCCAGTCGGCCTCCCCGCCGAGCGGGAGGTCTAGCGGGCCTCGGTCCCGGGCTGGCGGCCGGGCAGGTCGCCGGGCTTGATCACCGGCATCGAGCCGGGGTTCGGGTCAGGCGGGGTCACCACCATGCCGGGGGCCGCATTGCCCGGCGGCTTGATGACGCCATCGCTCTTCTCGAGCCTGTCGCTCAGCGTGCCCTTGTCAGCGGAGGTGCCCTGGTCGGCCGTTCCCTCGGAGGGACGGATCTTGTCGGGAATGGTCTGGTTCGGCGGCGGCAGGGCCGGATCGGTGTCCCGGCCTTTCAGCGGCGCGTCGGGGGACTGCGCGAAGGCCGTGCCGGCGATCAGGCCGAAGCCGACCGCGAGGGTGAGGATCGAGCGCATAGGGTCTCCCTGTCTCGGATGCGGGGTTTCAGGGAGAACAGGCCGGGCGCCGAAGCGTTCCTGCCCCATCGGTCCCGTGATGGGACGATGGTCCTGGTATGGCTTCGGGCGAGGGCTTCGGGAAGGGGCTTCGGGAAGGGGCTTCGGGAAGGGGCTTCGGGAAGGGGCTTGTGCCGCGATTTCTCCCTCGCCCCTCTGCGGGGGAGGGTGGTCTTGCAGCGACCGGGAGAGGGGCGCGCCGCATCCGAAGAGGTCTCCCCCCCTTCTGAACCCGCTTCGCGGGCCACTCTCTCCCGCACAGGCGAGAGGAAGATACTCGGTCGGTCTTCGTTTGAGTCCGCAGCCCTCTGCTTTCGCCCGGATCGACCGGACAGGTCTCACGCGCTTTCGCAGGTCCTGTCCGTGAGCCTCAAACGCTCTCGCGCGCCATGCCGATGTAGAGTTCGCGCAGGCGCCGGGTGTGCGGGCCGGGGCGGCCCTCGCCAACGGCGTGGCCGTCGATGGAGACCACCGGCATCACGAAGGCCGAGGCGCTGGTGTAGAAGGCCTCGGACGCCGCCAGGGCCTCGGCGACGCTGAACAGGCGCTCCTCGAGGGCGAGGCCGGACTCCTCGGCGAGGCGCAGCACTGCCTTGCGGGTGATGCCGGGCAGGAGCGCCGTGGAGAGCGGCCGCGTGACGAGGGCGCCGCCTTTCGTGACGATGAACGCGGTCGAGGACGAACCCTCGGTGACCGCGTCGTCCTCGACCATCCAGGCCTCGGCGACGCCGGCGGCGGCGGCCTGCTGCTTGGCCAGCACCTGGGCCAGGAGGGCCACCGACTTGATGTCCCGGCGCTTCCAGCGCAGGTCCGGCACGGTGATGATCTTGGCGCCGGTCTCGGCGAGCGGGTTGGCCGCCACGGTCTTGGCCTGGGTGAACATCATCACCGTGGGCGCGGTGCCGGCGGGGGGATAGGCGAAATCGCGCTCGTACACGCCGCGCGTGACCTGCATGTAGACCAGTCCCTCGGTCAGCCCGTTGCGGGCGATGAGCGCGGTCTGCAGGCCGATCCACTCGGCCAGGCTGTGCGGGTTGGCGATGTCGATCTCGCCCAGCGAGCGGTCGAGGCGGGCCAGATGCGCCTCGTTGTCCACGAGGCGACCGTCGAGCACCGCCGAGACCTCGTAGATCCCGTCGGCGAAGAGGAAGCCCCGGTCCATAATCGGCACGCGCGCCTCGGCGAAGGGCAGGAAGTCGCCGTTCAGGTAGACGATGCGGGCCTGGGACACGGGGTTACCTCTTCGGTCCGGGTGGGGCGGGTCGGGGCAAGCAGGATTCGTGCGGAGCTCAGCTTGCGCCGAACACCCGGGCGAAGATCGTGTCCACGTGCTTGAAGTGGTAGCCGAGATCGAAGCACTCCTCGATCTGCTCCGGGCTCAGAGCCGCGGTGACGTCGGCATCGGCCTTGAGGAGCGTGAGGAAGTCGCCCTCGCCGCGCCAGACCGGCATCGCGTTGCGCTGGACCAGGCGGTAGGCGTCCTCGCGGGAGACGCCGGCCTGGGTCAGGGCCAGCAGCACCCGCTGCGAGTGGACGAGGCCGCCGAGCTTGTCGAGATTGCGCTGCATGGTCTCGGGGTAGATCAGCAGCTTGTCGACGACGCCGGTGAGACGCGCCAGCGCGAAGTCGAGGGTGACGGTGGCGTCCGGCCCGATCATGCGCTCCACCGAGGAATGCGAGATGTCGCGCTCGTGCCAGAGGGCGACGTTCTCCATGGCGGGCTGGGCGTAGGCGCGCACCATGCGGGCGAGACCCGTGAGGTTCTCGGTGAGCACGGGGTTGCGCTTGTGCGGCATGGCCGAGGAGCCCTTCTGCCCTTCCGAGAAGAACTCCTCCGCTTCCAGCACCTCCGTGCGCTGCAGGTGGCGGACCTCGATGGAGAGGCGCTCCACCGAAGAGGCGACCACGCCCAGGATGGCGAAGAACATCGCGTGGCGGTCGCGCGGGATGACCTGGGTCGAGACCGGCTCCGGCGTCAGGCCCATGGCCTCGGCGACGTAGGCCTCAACCCGCGGATCGATGTTGGCGAAGGTGCCGACGGCGCCCGAGATGGCGCAGGTGGCGATTTCCTCCCGCGCGGCGACGAGGCGGGCGCGGTTGCGCTCGAACTCCGCGTAGGCTTGCGCCAGCTTCAGGCCGAAGGTGACCGGCTCGGCGTGGATGCCGTGCGAGCGGCCGATGGTCGGCGTCATCCTGTGCTCGAAGGCCCGGCGCTTGAGGGCGGCGAGGAGGGCGTCGACATCCTTGATCAGCAGGTCGGCGGCGCGCACGAGCTGGACGTTGAGGCAGGTGTCGAGCACGTCCGACGAGGTCATGCCCTGGTGGACGAAGCGCGCCTCGGGGCCGACGATCTCGGCCAGGTGCGTCAGGAACGCGATGACGTCGTGCTTGGTCACCGCCTCGATGGCGTCGATGCGGGCCACGTCGAAGACCGCGTCGCGGCCCTTCTCCCAGATCGCATCGGCGGCCTGCTTCGGGACGACGCCGATCTCGGCCAGCGCGGTCGTCGCGTGGGCCTCGATCTCGAACCAGATCCGGAAACGCGATTCGGGCGACCAGATCGCGGTCATCTCGGGGCGGCTGTAGCGGGGGATCATGCGGGCGCCTCGGTCAACGCGTCGGAAAAAGGGGCAACGGGATCAGGCGCGCCTAGCATGGGCGGCGATCGCGCTCAACGCGGGCCCCCGGCCGCCGCCGACGCCGTCCCGCGCGAAGCGCAGCGAATCGGAGCGTCACGGCCGCCGCAGACACGAGCCACGGCCCGGCGACGCTGGCGCAGAACCCTGCCGATGCCCCCGATCCGGTCGCGGCACGCGTCCGACGCCCCTTAAGACCGTGGCAGAAAAGGAACAGCCCTGTCGGATCAGCCGTTTTCGGAGTCGTTCCAAGTTTGCGAACCGCGCAGGGATTGCGCAGTGCGAAGAGGATGTTGCCGCTTTGTTTCCAGGGGTTCTAAGAACGATTGAAAAAGATGAAGCCCTAAACGAGCGCCGTCGCCTCTTGCTTGAAAAATAGGCTCGCCCCAAGGGACAAAGACGCCCTGCAACTGCTTAAAGGGCGAACCCTCAAGCACAGATGAACTACAGGCGGGCGATAAACCGATGAGTACGACAGCAGGATTACGACTGATCGCACCCCTCCTGTGCGGAACGGCCCTCACGGCCATCGCCCAGGCCCAGCCAGTCGGGCCGCGCGACGGAACGACCGTCACCCTGGATCAGCTCAGCGTCGAGGGCCTGCCGGGCAACACGGTCGGCTACGTCACCCGCGCCACCCGCAGCGCGACCAAGACCGACACGCCGCTCCTCGACACCCCGCAATCGATCACGGTGGTAAGCCGCCAGCAGATCCGGGACCAGAACGTCCAGAACCTTACCGAGCAGCTGCGCTACGTGCCGGGCGTGATTCCGGCCCAGGGCGAGAACAACCGCGACGAGGTCGTCATCCGCGGCCAGAAGACCAACGCGGACTTCTTCGTCAACGGCGTGCGCGACGACGTCCAGTACTTCCGCGACCTGTACAACATCGAGCGGATCGAGGTGCTCAAGGGCCCGGATTCGCTGATCTTCGGGCGCGGCGGCGGCGGCGGCGTGATCAACCGCGTCCTCAAGGAGGCCGACGGCCTGCGGGTGCGCGAGATCGTGGCCGGCGGCGGTCAGTTAAACCAGAAGCGCGTGGCGCTCGATGTCGGCGACCGCATCAGCGACAGCGTGTTCTTCCGCCTCAACGGCGTGTTCGAGGACAGCGAGACCTACCGGCAATTCGGGAAGCTGCAGCGCTACGGCATCAATCCGACGATGACCTTCCTGCTCGGCCCGGCCACCACGCTGAAGCTCTCCTACGAGTTCTTCCACGACGACCGCTTCCCGGATCGCGGCATCCCCTCGCAGAACGGCCGGCCGTACAACTACCGCAACAACACCCGCACCTTCTTCGGCAACCCGACCGTGAACCGGACGGCGGTCGATGCCAACATCGCCACGGCGACCCTCGATCACACGTTCGAGTCCGGCGTGCAGATGCGCAATCAGCTGCGCTTCGCCGACTACAACCGCTTCTACTCGAATTCCCTGCCGGCCGCGCCGGTCAACGCCGCCGGCACGCAGGTGCCGATCACGATCTACCGCAGCGAGACCAACCGGACCAACTACTTCAGCCAGAACGACTTCACCTACAAGTTCCTCACCGGCGACGTGAAGCACACGCTGCTCGCCGGTTTCGAGCTCGGCTACCAGGAAGGCCTCGCCTTCCGGGAGACGGGCTTCTCCCGGGTGGGCGACAGCCTCGTCACCAGCGTGGTGGTGAACCCGATGTCGCCGATCTCCCGGGCACCGGTGACCTTCCGCAACAACGGCACCACGGACGCCAACGTTCGCTACGACCTCGGCCTGGCCGCGGCCTATGCCCAGGATCAGATCGACCTCAACGAGTACGTCCAGATCGTCGGCGGCCTGCGCTACGACTATTTCGACTTCTCCGCGCGGGGCCGGGCCACGGGCCTGACCAACGAGCGCGTCGACAACCTCGTCTCGCCCCGCGCCGGCCTCGTGATCAAGCCGCTAGCGAACCTCGCCTTCTACGGCAGCTACAGCGTGTCCTACCTGCCGTCCTCGGGCGACCAGATCGGCGCGTTCACGCCCGGACTCGTCATCGCCAGGCCGGAGGGCTTCCAGAACCTCGAAGTGGGCGTGAAATACGACGTGACGCCGACCTTCCAGGTCACCGGCGCCCTGTACAATCTCGACCGCACCAACCAGCGGCTGCCCGACCCGAACAATGCGGGCTTCTTCCTCCTGTCGGGCAGGACCAACACGCAAGGCGCCGAGATCGGCGCCAACGGCTACCTCACCGATTGGTGGCAGATCGCCGGCGGCTACGCCTTCACCGATGCCCGCATCGAAAGTGCCGTCTCGTCCACCATCGTGAAGGGCAACACCGTCGGGCTGGTGCCGTTCAACAGCGTCTCCCTCTGGAACAAATTCGACCTCACGCCCGAATTCGGCATCGGCATCGGGGTGATCCACCAGACCCACACCTTCGCGACCTCGGACGACACCGTGCGTCTGCCGAGCTACACGCGCTTCGATTTGGGGCTGTTCTACCAGGTCAGCGAGTCGGTCCGGGCCCAGGTGAACATCGAGAACCTGTTCGACCGGCGCTACATCTACACCGCCGACAACAACCAGAACCTCACGCCGGGCGCGCCGCGCACGATCCGGGCGCAGATCATCGCCAAGTTCTGAGGGTCACGTGCGGCGGGTGGCGCTACTCCACCCGCTGCCAGCCGGGGCCCATCAGGCGCTCCTGCGGCGTGAAGCGGGCCTTGTAGTCCATCTTGCGCGAGCCCTCGACCCAGTAGCCGAGATAGAGGTAGGGCAGGCCGAGATCGGCGGCGCGGCGGATGTGGTCGAGGATCATGTAGGTGCCGAGCGAGCGGTGCGCCTCGGCCGGATCGTAGAACGAGTAGACCATCGACAGGCCGTCCGCGAGAACGTCGGTCAGGCAGAGGGCGACGGTGGGTCCGGTGCCGCGCCCGTTGATCGCGGTGTCGGGCCCGCGCCGGCGATAGTTCACCAGGTGGGTGTCGACGTGGCTGTCCTCGATCATCATGGCGTAGTCGAGCACGGTCATGTCGACCATGCCGCCGTCGCCGTGGCGGGCATCGAGGTAGCGCCGGAACAGGGCGTACTGCTCCGAAGCGGGACGGTTGGGCTCGGGATTGCCCACGAGGTCGGCACTGCGCTGGAGGATGCGGCGCTGGCTGGCCGAGGGACGAAAATCGGAGACCACCACCCGCACCGAGATGCAGGCCCGGCAGGATTCGCAGGCCGGCCGGTAGGCGATGGTCTGCGAGCGGCGGAAGCCCCCCTGCGTCAGGATCTCGTTGAGGTCGCGGGCGCGGCGCCCCACCAGGTGGGTGAAGACCTTCCGCTCCTCCTGGCCCGGCAGGTAGGGGCACGGGGAGGGCGCCGTCAGGTAGAATTGCGGGGTGTCCCGGGAATGGCTCGTCACGCTTGTCTGTCGCTCGCCGCGTGCCGGGTGCGCACCGCGCACCCCGAGACTTGAGTGTATCCGCAACGCGGGCCGGCTCAACTCCCTGGGAGGGTTCCGCGACGATTTCGTGCGAAACCGGGATCGTGCTGTCCGGCCGAGAGCCGCCGCGTCGTCGAAGACGTGCGTCGACGCGACGCCGGAGGCGACCGCGTCAGCCGGCCCGCACCACCGCGAGGCCGAGGATCAGGTCGTGACCGAGGCGGCGATCGGCCCGCACCAGGCCGATGCCGACATCCAGCACCCAGAGCAGGAAGGCCGAGGCCACGGCCACGTAGAACAGCAGAGCGTGGATCGCGGCGGTGAGGTAGTCCACGCGCGCGCCGCTCTCCGGCGCGAAGACGCGCAGGCCCATCATCCGCATGCCCCAGGTGCTCTGGGCCGGGCCGCCGACCGTGATCGCGCTGTAGAGGATGCCGCTCGCCGGCAGGATCGCGAACAGGGTCCAGCCCAGCCCGAAGGTAAGGACGCCGATCACCGTGATCAGCAGGGTGAGGAGGGCGGTGAATCCGAAGATGAACAGGATGTCGAGGAGATAGGCGAGGAAGCGCGCGCCCAGGCTGCCCCGGACATAGGGCACCGGGACCTGGGGGGCGTAGCCGGTCTGAAAGCGATCGGCGTAGGGGCTTTGCGTCTCGCGCATGGGGCGCTCCTGAATCGCGCTCGCGGACGGAGCGGCGGCGTTCTGAGGCGAGAGATGGGCGTGCGCCCCAGGAGACTCAAGGACAGGAGACTCAAGGACAGGAGACTCAAGGACGTGAGACTCACGGACGAGAGACGCGAGGACGAAACTCGAGCATGCGCCGCGAAATCGCCGCGGCCCCGCGGTCTCACGGGGGCGGGCGGCCGGCCGGCACCGGCTGGCCGCCCGGGTCCGCGGCGGCGGCTTCGGGGGTCTCGAGATAGTAGTGGCGCAACAGGAACAGGCGCGCCCCGTTGACCGGTCCGGCCTCGGTGGCGAGGCCGAGGAGTTCCGCACCGGGACCGAAACGGCAGGTGACCCAGCGCTGACGCGCGGCCTGGCCGGGCCGCCCCGCCACCGCGTAGTCGACCCGGAGCTCGTCCAGCGTCGCGCCCGCGCCGATGCGCAGGAGCTTCACCGCAGTCTCGGGGGGCGCGAGCGCGGGCACGACCCGCCGGCAGATCATGGCGCGCTGACGATCGACCGAACTCTCGCAGCCGGCGAGGCCGAGGAGGGCGACGCCGGCGGCGAGCGCGATGCGGAGCCCGCGCGCGGCCGGTCCGGGGCTCACGCGCCGGCGCGCAGCCGCTCGGCGACCCGCAGGGCATAGTAGGTGAGCACGCCGTCGGCGCCCGCGCGCTTGAAGGCCAGCAGGCTCTCGACCATGGCGCGCTCGCCGTCGAGCCAGCCGTTGCGGGCGGCGGCCTCGATCATCGCGTACTCGCCCGAGACCTGATAGGCGAAGGTCGGCACGGCGAATTCGTCCTTCACCCGGCGGATGATGTCGAGATAGGGCAGGCCGGGCTTCACCATCACCGAATCGGCGCCCTCCGCGATGTCGAGGGCGACCTCCCGGATGGCCTCGTCGGAATTGCCCGGGTCCATCTGGTAGGTGCGCTTGTCGCCGACCAGGGCCGCCTGGGTGCCGATGGCGTCCCGGAACGGGCCGTAGAAGGCGCTGGCGTACTTGGCCGCGTAGGCCATGATCTGAACGTCGCGGAACCCGGCCCGGTCGAGGCCGGCCCGGATCGCGCCGACGCGCCCATCCATCATATCGGAGGGCGCGATGATGTCGGTGCCGGCTTCGGCCTGGATCAGGCTCTGCTCGACCAGGAGAGCCACGGTCTCGTCGTTGAGGATGGCGCCGTCCTCCAGCAGGCCGTCATGGCCGTGGCTGGTATAGGGATCGAGGGCGACGTCGGTCATGATCCCGAGCTCGGGCACCGCCCGCTTCACCGCCCGCACCGCCCGGCAGACGAGGTTGTCGGGGTTGAGCGATTCCGAACCGGTGGGATCGCGCAGGCTGGGCTCGGTGTAGGGAAAGAACGAGATCGCCGGGATGCCCGCGCGGGCCGCCTTCTCGGCGTCCCGCACGATCTCGTCGACGCTGAGGCGCTCGACGCCCGGCATCGACGCGATGGGCTCGCGCCGGCCCGCCCCCTCGATCACGAAGAGCGGCCAGATCAGGTCATCGACCGTGAGGGTATTCTCGCGCACGAGGCGGCGCGACCATTCGGCCTTGCGGTTTCGGCGCGGGCGCTGGGTGATGCCGAGCGGGGCCGGGCGAGCGGCCTCCTGGGCCGTCTCGACCGCCAGGGGACGCGGGGTCGCTGGTTCGTTGGTCATCGTGGGCGAACTCGATGGTTTTCGGCCCGGGCCGTGACCGGGAGCGGCCTTGGCCGGGGCGGGCGAGCACGGGCCTAACACATCCGGAAAAGCCTCCGAAACCCGTGATGCCGACGCAGGGATGGCTGGACTTCGTCCACGGCAGGCCTGCGCCACGCGCACAGCGCAAGGGCCTCCGGAAACGCCCCTCCGATTGACGCCAAGCGCCAAAACCTCGTCTAAGCAGGCGATCCAGGCGGGAGGACTCATCCCTGGCGGGAGGACCCATGGCGGAGACGGGCGAAGCGGAGATCCTGTTCGAGCGGCGCGGGGCGGTGGGCCTCGTGACGTTGAACCGGCCGCGCGCCCTGAACGCCCTGTCCCTGGCGATGCTCGGGGCGATGCAGGCGCAGCTAGACATCTGGGCCGGCGACGCGGCGGTGACGCGGGTGGTGCTGCGCGGCCGGGGCGGGCGCGCCTTCTGCGCCGGCGGGGACATCCGCCAGATCTACGCCCTCGCCAAGGCCGGCGCGCACGCGTCGGTCGATGCCTTCTGGCGCGCCGAGTACGGCCTCGACGCCACCGTGAAGCGGTTCGCCAAACCTGTGGTCAGCCTGATCGAGGGCCTGGTCATGGGCGGCGGCAACGGCCTCTCCGTCCATGGCAGCCATCGGGTCTCGTCGGAAAGCTACAGCTTCGCCATGCCGGAAGTCGGGATCGGCCTGTTTCCCGATGTCGGCATGACCTTCGTGCTGCCGCGGCTGCCGGGATCTACGGGAACCTACCTCGCCCTGACCGGCGCCCGCATCGGACCGGGCGACGCCCACGCGGTGGGTCTGGCCACCCACCACGCCGCGGCGGGGGATTTCGACGGGATCGTGGACGATCTGGCCTCCGGCGCGCCGATCGCGGCGGTGCTCGGCGCCCATGCGCGGCCGGTGCCCGAGCCCGGGCCCCTGGTCGCGGCACGGGCCTGCATCGACGCGTGCTTCTGCGCCGACACCGTCGCGGAGATCCTGGCGCGCCTCGATGCGGACGGCGCACCCTTCGCCACCGAGGCCGCCGCCCTGATGCGCACGCGCTCGCCCACCAGCCTGGTCCTGGTGCGCGAGCAGATGCGCCGCGGCGCGGGCCTGAGCTTTCCCGAGGCGATGCTCACGGAATACCGGATGGTCAGCGCCCTGATGCGCGGCCACGACTTCTTCGAGGGCGTGCGCGCGGCCGTCATCGACAAGGACGGCGCGCCCGCCTGGGATCCCGCCACCCTGGACGCCGTCGACCCCGCGACGATCGCCGCAGCCTTCGCAGCCACGGGCGGGCCGGAGCCGTCCTTCACCGGATCGTCCGAGTCATGAGAAGAGGTCCGGCGTGCGCGGATTGACCAAGGTCCCCGGCTCCCGCGAAATCCGCGGACGCAATCAGGACGGGGGTGCCGACCGGATCGAGCGTGCGCCCCAGGTGCCGCAGACCGGCTGGGACGTGGTGCTGGTCTGGTTCATGCGCCTCACCGCCCTGTTCTGGCTCGCGAAGTCCGTTGCCACCTGGGCCGGCATCCTCGACATCCTGCCCGGCGGACGCCCCTTCGAATCGGAGACGCTCGGGCGCCAGAGCGTGATCGTCTACTTCGCGGTGATCGATCCGATGGCCGCGGTGGGCCTCTGGCTCACCAGCGCCTGGGGCGGTGTGGTCTGGCTGCTGGCCGCCACCAGCGCGCTCACCCTGGCGGTCCTGACCCCACAGCTCCTGCCAATAGTGCCCGTCTACCTGGCAATACAGGCCGGGATTATTGCGTTGTATTTTATCTTGTCTTTCCTGGCGGCGCGGGAAATCCGGTAAACGTTGGGTTACGACGTTCGCTTCATCTTGCATTTACCCAGAGAGGTAAATCGCAAATTCATCCTATCGCTTAAACCGTCTTTCATCTGCGACTCCTAGGTTGGCTTCATGAGCGGTGGCGAAGAACACCGGCCCTGAAGCACAGAGATCTGAAGAGGCCCACGATGAAGTCCCAGGCTGCCAAGGTTAGCAAGACCGAAACCGCTCCCGAGACCGTCCCGGCCCACGGCTCGTATCTTGAGGCTCTGCACCTCGTCGAGCGCCTGCACCGCCGCCTCCTCGACGTGATCAAGGACGAGTTCGAGCGTCGCGACCGCGAGGACGTCAACAGCGTCCAGGCGCTGCTGCTCTACAATATCGGCGACAAGGAGCTCACCGCGAGCGAGCTGCGCACCAAGGGCTACTATCTGGGCTCGAACGTCTCCTACAACGTCAAGAAGCTCGTCGAGGCCGGCTACCTGCACCACGCCCGGTCGAAGACCGACCGCCGCTCGGTCCGCATCAGCCTCACCGACAAGGGCCGTCAGGTCCACGACATCATCCAGAGCCTCTACGACAAGCACGCCCGCACCATCCAGCCGATCGGCGGCATCTCGGACGACGATTTCGGCCGCCTCAACACGGCGCTCAGCCGCCTGGAGCGCTTCTGGACCGACCAGATCCGCTACCGCCTCTAGGACCGGATCGCGGGCGATCGCGGCACCGCGCAAGCCCGGCTCGCCGGGCTTGTTCGCGTTCCGGGGCCCCGGCGACGGCGTCCCGCTCCGTCAGGAACCGGCGTGCTCGGCCGATTCCTCGCCCGCCGGCTTGCCGTCGTCCCGGGCGCGGTGGAGCATGAAGATGCCGAACACCATCGTGAGGATCAGGCCGGCGAGAACGCCGAGCTCGATCATCGAGGCCTGGAACAGCGCCTGCTTCTCCGGCGACCAGTCCTTGGCGTGGGTGATCTCCGACGATTGCAGGGTGATGACGAGGACCCGTCGGATCGAGGCGATGAGGCCGACGATGAGGAAGGGCTCGCAGGTCAGCTTGCCTGAGCGCATCGACACCCGCACCGTGTGCAGGATCTCGATCAGCATCAGCAGGAACAGCAGCCGGTCGACCACCTCCAGGATCTGATCGGCCCCGCCCAGGTGGCGCACGGCTTCCCAGGTCAGCGCGGTGGCGTCGATCAGGGCGACGAGGGCGGTCAGGGCGAGGAGGATTCCGAGCGCCGCGTAGATCGCGTGCTCGGTGTGCAGGAAGACGAAGCTCGCCGCACGCGTGAGCCGGCCCTGATCGTCCCGGTCGTCGGACATGACGCGCTCCTCCTCTGTCGGGTCGATCAGACAGGATCGGCGGGCGGGCGTCCAGGGCGGCCACGTTTCGAGAGCGTGCCGGCCGGAGCACCCGGGCCGGGCGACGCGATCACGACCGCGTCAGCCCCGGACGAGGATCGGCCGAAGGGGCCCGCGATCGGTCACAGCATGTCCTCGACCCGGATCGGCAGGGACCGGATCCGGCGGCCCGTGGCGTGGAACACCGCGTTGGCGATCGCGGCGTTGACGCCGATGATCCCGAGCTCCCCGAGGCCCTTGAGGCCGAGGGGATTCACGCCGTCGTCCGGGTCCGGCACGAGCAGGGCCTCGACCTCCGGCGCGTCCGCGGCGGTGGCGACGAGGTACTCGGCCAAATCCGCGTTGCGGTAATGGCCGCGGTCGAGGATGGTCTCCTCCAGAAGCGCCGAGCCGAGCCCCCAGATCATCCCGCCGGTGAGCTGACTCCGGGCGGTCAACGGGTTGAGGACGCGGCCGGCCGCGAAGGCGCCGAGGAGGCGCGGCACCCGGATCTCGCCGGTCTCGTCGTGGACCAGCACCCGCGCGAACTGGGCGCCGAAGGCCCAGGACACGGCCTTGCCGCCGGCGCCGGTCCCGAGGGCCATCCGGCCCGATCCGATCGCCTCCAGGGCTTCCGGCCCCGACCCCTCGGGGGTGAAGGCCGCCACCGTCTCGATCCCGTTCGGGTCGAGGCCCGCGACGAGCGCCGCCAGCGGACAGGTCCGCCTGTCTGGAGCGACGAGATCGCCCGCATGCGGGCGCAGCGTGGCGGGATCGGCTCCGGCCAGGGGACCGGAACTGATGGCGGCCTGCGCCAGGCGGGCCCGGAGGGTCTCGCAGCCCTGCGCCAGGGTGTGGAGCAGGCTGGTCGTGGTGGAGGAGCCGCCCGAGAGCCCAGCCGCCGGCAGCGCCGTATCGCCCAGAGAGACCGTGACGGCCTCGGGCGTGGTCCCGAGCCACTCGGCGGCCCCGAGGGCGAGCAGCGTCGTGATCCCGTTGCCGATCTCGTGATGGGCGGTGGCGACGGTGGCGCGGCCATCGGCCCCGAGGTGGATCCGCATCGTGGCGGGGGAAATCTTCACCGGCCGGGCCGAGGCGGCGCAGCCGAGCCCGATCCGCCAGGGGCCGTCGCGCATCCGCCCCGGTTCCGGATCGCGCGTCGCCCAGCCGAAGGCCTCCGCGCCGGCCTCGAAGCAGGCCATCAGCGGGCGCGAGGAGAACGGCTTCCCGGAGATCGGGTCGGCGGCCGTGTCGTTGCGACGGCGCAGGGCGATCGGGTCGATCCCGAGGGCGACTGCCATCTCGTCGACGGCGCTCTCCAGGGCGAAGAGGTAGGGCACCTCGGGCGGCGCCCGCATCGGCCCGGGGGTGTTGCGGTCGACCCGCACGGCGCGCTCGTCGGTGCGGATGGCCGGGCAGGCATAGAGGCTCGCGGTGACGTCGGTGCCCTCCATGGCGAAGGGATCGAAGCGCGAGGCGATGACCGCGGCCTCGTGCACGAGGGCGGTGAAGCGCCCGTCGGCGCTCGCCCCGAGGCGGATGTCGTGCCGGCTTTCCGGACGGTAGTTGGCGATGGTGAAGCCATCCCGGCGGCTCGCGACCAGGGATACCGGCCGCCCGAGGGCGCGGGCCGCCAGGGCGACCGGGGCCGTGTACTGCGCTAGGGCGAGCTTCGCGCCGAAATGGCCGCCGATCAGGCCCGAGACCACCCGGATGTCGCCCGGATCGAGGCCGAGCTGCGCGGCGAGCCCGTGCCGGACCGCGCCGATGTAGCGCGACGGCTCGTGGACCGTGAGGCGCGGGCCGTCCCAGGTGCAGGTGGTGGTGAACAGTTCGATCGGGTTGTGGTGCTGGATCGGCGTCGCGTAACGGGCGGACACGGCGACGTCGGCCCGCGCCAGGGCGTCGTCGGCGTCGCCGATCCGGGGGTCGTGGTGCTCCGGCTTCAGGTCGGCGAGGCGCACGACCTCGGCCCCGGGCGCGTCGAATCCGTCGGCGAAGGCCTCGGCCGCGTAGTGCACCCGGGTGCGGGCCGCCGCCGCGCGGGCCGCCTCGACGGTCTCCGCCACCACCAGGGCGACAATCTGACCGGCATACGCGACCGCGTCCGATCCCAGCGGCAGGTGCCCGCTGTTGGCGTAGCCCCCGGCCATCAGGTGCTTCACCGGCCGGATCGCGCCAGCGAAATCCCGATGGGTGAAGATGCGCAGGCACCCCGGGACCGCCTGCGCGGCGGCGAGGTCGAAGCCGGTGATCCGTCCGCGCGGGATGGTGCTGGTGACCAGGGCGGCGTGGGCCAGACCCGGCAGGCGGGTGTCGGAGGCGTAGACCGCCGTACCCGTGACCTTGGCGCCGCCCTCGACGCGGGGATGCGGATGCCCCAGCCAGGCGGGGGGATCGCGCAGATCGGTCGGTCTCGCCATCGGGCTCTCCTCGCCTCACGGCAGGGGTAACCGCCGTTCCGGGCCGGCCGATCCGGGCGCGACCGCGAGTCGCTCGGGAGTCCTCGTCGCGTCGCGAGGACAGGCCCTCAGCCCAGGAAGGGACGCAGGTGGTCCAGCACCAGGTCCGGTGCCTCCTCCTGCAGCAGGTGTCCGCAGGGGAGGGCGTGCCCCTCCACCCGGTCGGCCGTCTCGCGCCAGGTGGCGGCGACGTCGTAGAGTTCGCCGACCGTGCCCTGCGCGCCCCAGAGGGCGAGGAGCGGCGCGGTGACCCGGCGTCCGGCGGCGGCGTCGGCGGCATCGTGGTCGAGGTCGATCCCGGCCGCGGCGCGGTAATCCTCGCAGATCGCATGGAGGCTGCCGGGCGCGCGGTAGCAGCGCAGATATTCCCGGATCATCGCCTCGCTCGGGATCCCGGGCGTCCGGCTCTGGCCCGCGAGGTGATGGCGCAGATAGGCCTCCGGGTCGGCGCCGATCATCCGCTCGGGCAGGGGCGCCGGCTGGATCAGGAAGAACCACCAGAAGTACCGGGTCGCGAAGGCCCGGTCGGTGCGGGCGTACATCGTCAGCGTCGGGGCGATGTCGAGGACGGCGAGGCGGTCCACCGCGGCGGGGTGGTCGAGGGCCAGGCGATGCGCGACGCGGCCGCCCCGATCGTGCCCGACGACCGCGAAGCGCTCGTAGCCGCAGGCGTGCATCAGCGCGACGGCATCGGCCGCCATGGCCCGCTTGGCGTAGGGGGCGTGATCGGCCGTCGAGTCCGGTCGATCCGAGTCGCCGTAGCCGCGCAGGTCGGGGGCGACCACCGGATGGCCGGCCTCCCGAAGCCGGGGCGCCACCGCGTGCCAGGTGGCGTGGGTCTGCGGATGCCCATGCTGGAGCAGCACCGGCAGACGCGGCCCGCCCGGGGACAGGGCGACCCGGAGGCGCAGGTCGGGCAGCGTCGCGTCGGCGAGGTCGAAGCCCGACAGGAACGGACACGGCCCGCGGCTGAGGAGAGCGATCGGCGGCATGGTGTCCCCGGAAACGTCGCGGACAGGGTTCGACCGTCCCGGCGCCGCAGCTGTGCCGTCGGTGCCGGGCAGGGATTCGGTCCGCGGCGAGGATGGCACAGGCGGCGCGCGGCGGCGAGACTGCCGCGCCCGTGCCGGGCCGGCCATCGGGGGCGGCTGCGTCGGGGGGACCGCGCGTCTCAGCCCTTCCAGTTCTTCAAGGCCCCGAACGGGCTCAGCGCCGGGTCGGCCGCCGGCGGGTTCAGCACCGGCTCGACCTGCGCGATGGCGTCCGCCAGGGAGAAGGCCGAGCCGCTGGTCAGCTTGCCGCCGGCGGCATCCTTGTGGCCGCCGCCGCGAAAGCGCCGCGCGCCTTCCAGGGCGGTCTCGTTGTTGGAGCGGAAGGACATGGTTCCCGCCCGCTGCACGTTGAGCACGCGCTTGGCCCGGCCGCTCTCCATGATCAGGTCCGAGACCCGCTGGAAGGTGCCGGAATCGAGGCCGAAGGACATCAGCGTGCCGTCCGAGAGGGGATGGAACAGGTCCGAGCGGGCTAGCACCCGGGCGATGCGCATGCGGGTGGTGAGGGTGCGGTCGTCGCCTTCGTCCTCTGCGAGGTAGCCGTCGAGGATCGCCTTGCGCAGGGCCGGCACCTGGCCCTCGATCACGGCCGGGGAGGCGCCCTCGCCAAGGAGGCGGGCTGCGCCGAGGAGGAGGTCGCCGACGAACCGGTCGTGCCAGGGATGCCCGATGGGCACGAGGTTCGAGACGTTGTCCCAGAACATCTCGTCGAGGCTCAGGCCGTTGCGGAAGGCCCGCCGGTCCTTGCGCCACAGATCGACGGCATCGACCGCCGTCACCAGGGCGCCGAGGATCGGATCCGCGCCGGTCTCGCGGGTCGCGTAGAGGACCCGGTGCTCGTAGGCCATGCGGGTGGCGCAGCAGGCCTCGTCGATGAGTACGACGATGTTCGGATCTTCCAGGTCGAAGCGCTGCAGACTCGGCGCCGCGGGATCGGCCTGCGGCGCGAGGCCCTGCTCGCGCAGCTGGTCGACCGAGGAGGCGTGGTGATCGAGGACGACGAGGCGGTGGCGCGCCGTCGGATCTCGGCGGCGGTTCAGGGCGGCGAAGTTGCGAATGAAGGTCACGGCCACCGCCTCGAGGCCGAGGTCGGTCATCACGATCATTTCCGGGGCGGACGCCTTGCCGAGGCGCTTCAGCTCGGTCTCGACCACCGGCCCGACATCGGAATAGCGCGGCACGTGCACGATGCGGGCGACCTCGGCGAACTGGCCGACCACCGTGGAGGCGCCGTAGCCGTCGAGGTCGTGGTGGGTGATCTGGGTGATGTTCAAGAACCTGTCCTCGGGCGAATCGCCAAGCGCGGGCTTCGGCTGTCCTGGGCGCCCTTATGCTGCACGCCCCGGTCCACGGCGAGCCCCCGCGCGGTGAGCCGCGGCGAGGCTGCGTCGGTTCCGCGGTGGATCGAGACCCGTCAGGGCTTGATTCCCGTGCCCGGACCGGGATTCTGCGAACAGACCACGAACACCAGCGACAGAACGATCGGAGGAACGTCCGCGATGGACCCGGACGACGCGGGCGCGATCCGCAAGATCATCCATATCGACATGGACGCCTTCTACGCCTCGGTGGAGCAGCGCGACGACCCGGCGTTGCGGGGCCGCCCGGTCGCGGTGGGCGGATCGCGCGAGCGCGGCGTGGTGGCGGCGGCGAGCTACGAGGCGCGGGCCTTCGGCGTCCGCTCGGCCATGCCCTCCGTCACGGCGCGCCGGCTCTGCCCCGACCTGGTCTTCGTCAAGCCGCGCTTCGAGGTCTACCGGGGGATCTCGGAGCAAATCCGGGCGGTCTTCGCCGAGCATACCGACCTGATCGAGCCCGTCGCCCTCGACGAGGCCTATCTCGACGTGACGGAGAATCGGCAGCGTCTGCCGACCGCCACCGCGGTGGCCCGCGCGATCCGGGCCTCGATCCGCGCGCAGACCGGCCTCGTGGCCTCGGCGGGCGTCTCCTACAACAAGTTCCTGGCCAAGGTGGCGTCCGACTTCCGCAAGCCCGACGCCCTGTTCGTGATCACCCCCGCCATGGGGCCGGCCTTCGTCGAGGACCTGCCGATCGGGCGCTTCCACGGGATCGGCCCCGTCACCGAAGCGCGGATGAAGGCGCTCGGCATCCTGACCGGACGCGACCTGCGCGCCCTCAGCCTGGAGACCCTGACGAAGCGGTTCGGCGCCTCGGCGCCCTACTATTATGGGGTGTCGCGGGGCATCGACGTCCGTCCGGTCCGGGCGAACCGGATTCGGAAATCCATCGGCGCCGAAAACACCTTCTCGGAGGACTCTGCCGATTACGGGGTGCTCGCGGGGCGCCTGGCGCCGATCCTCGACAAGGTCTGGGGCGCCGCCACCGCGAGGGAGGTCCGGGCCCGCACGGTGACGCTCAAGGTGAAGTTCGCGGATTTCGAGCAGATCACCCGGGCCCGCTCGCTGCCCGGCTTCGTCCCGGACCGCGCCGTCCTGGAGGAAACCGTTCTGGTCCTCCTGCGCGACCTGTTCCCCCTGCGGCGCAGCGTCCGCCTCCTCGGCGTCTCCCTCTCCGCCCTGGAACACGGCCCCGCGCCCGAGCCGCGCCAGCTCGGCCTCGGATTGTAGAGGCGCGCCCGGTTCCCCGGCGTCAGGGACACGCCGCCACGCCGGCGACGCGCCGGCTGCGCCGCAGAACGAGGAGGAAAGCGAGGCCGACCGCCGCCATTGCTGACCCCGCCACCGAGACCGCCGGATAGCCTCCGCCGAGGTCGATCACGAGGCCGCCGAGGGCCGCACCGATGGCGTTGCCGAGGTTGAACGCGCCGATGTTCAGGGCCGAGGCGAGGTTGGGCGCCTCGCCGGCCTCCGCCATCACCCGCATCTGTAGGGGCGGCACCAGGGCGAAGCTCGCGACGCCCCAGAGCAGGATGAGCGGAGCGGCGACCCAGCGCGAGTCCATCCCGACGGCGAACACCCCGAGCAGCAGAACCAGGGCCACCAGGGAGGCGATGATGGTTCCGTCCACCGTGCGGTCGGCCAGGCGTCCGCCGGCCCAGTTCCCGAGGGTCAGGCCGACGCCGTAGACCACCAGCATGGCCGTGACGAAGGAGGCGTCCGCCCCCGTCTCGATGCGCAGGATCGGGACGATGTAGGTGAAGACCGTGAACATGGCGCTCGACCCGAGGACCGTGAGCGCGAGGGCGCCGAGGACGGCCGGCCGCGCCACGACGCGCAGCTCCGCGCGGATGTCGGGGGCGCCGTCCACGGGCAGGGGCGGCAGGGCCAGCCGCAGCGACAGCATCGCGACGGCGCCGATGCCGGCGATGCCCCAGAAGGCCGCGCGCCAGCCCAGCGCCTCCCCCACCCAGGCGGCGGGGGGCACGCCGCCGATCGTCGCGATGGTCAGGCTGGAGAACATCGCGGCCACGGCGGCCGCACGCCGCTCGGGCCGTACGAGGCTGGCGGCCACCACCGATCCGATCCCGAAGAAGGCGCCGTGGTTGAAGGCCGTGACGATCCGTGCCGCGAGCAGCATCGCGTAACCGTCGGCGAGGGCCGAAATCACGCTGCCCACCGTGAAGATGCCCATCAGGCCCACGAGAAGCGCCCGGCGCGGCACCCGCGCGAAGGCGAGGGTCATCAGCGGGGCGCCGATCAGGACGCCGAGCGCATAGGCGCTGACCAGCAGGCCGGCGGCCGGGATCGAGACGCCGAGATCGTTCGCGATCAGCGGCAGCATGCCCATCGGCGAGAATTCGGTGACGCCGATCCCGAAGGCTCCGATGCTCAGCGCCAGCAGGGCAGGATGGATTGTCATGGGGGTTGCCTCTCGGTCATTGTTCCCGACAGGCACATGATGCAGCGCGACAACGGGCGGTAGCCCGATCTCCGGACCGACATCTGTGCCTCAGGACCACGAATGCCGCGAGACCGAATCGACCGGACGGGGGAGATGGCGGCCTTCCTCGCCATTGCGCAAGACGGCAGCCTGTCCGCGGCGGCCCGCGGGCTGGGGCTGACCGCCTCCGCCGTCAGCCGCATCGTCGCCCGCCTGGAAGCACGCCTCGGCGTGCAGCTGATCGTGCGGACCACCCGGACGCTGCGCCTCACCGCCGAGGGCGAGAGCTATGCCCGTGCCGCGCGCCGCATCCTCGCCGATATCGCCGAGAGCGAGAGCGCGATCGCCGACCAGGCCTCCCCCCGCGGTCGGGTCCGGATCAGCACCGCCTCCGCCCATGGGCGTCTGGTGATCGTGCCGTTGCTGGCGGAATTCGTGACGCGCCATCCCGGCATCAGCGTCGACATCGACCTCAGCGACCAGGTCGCCGACATCCTCGGCGGACGGGCCGATGTGGCGATCCGCTTCGGGACTTTACCGGACAGCCCGCTCACCGCGCGCCGCCTCGGCGACACGGGCCGGACGGTCGTGGCCTCGCCCGCCTATCTGGCGCGGGTCGGAACGCCGGAGATCCCCGCGGATCTCGCCCGACACAACTGCCTCGACTTCAACTTCCGCCGCGCCGAGCCCGGGTGGCCGTTCCGGGAGGAGGGACGCGATTACCTCCTGGCGGTCTCCGGCTCCATGTCCGCCAACAACGGCGAGACGCTGGTCCAACTCGCCCTCGGCGGCATGGGCATCACCCGTGTCGGGCGCTTCCACATCGCCGACGAACTGGCGAGCGGGCGCCTCGTGCCGCTGCTGGAGCGCTACAATCCGCAGGACCGCGAGGCCATCCATGCGGTCTTCGTCGGCGGCCCGTCGATGCCGGCGCGCGTCCGGGTGCTGATCGACTTCCTGGCGGAGGCGCTGCGCTCGCCGAGGGAATCACCGCCGCCCGACACTCTCAGACCAAACGAAAGGGGCGCCACCCTTTCGGACAGCGCCCCCTCGGATCAGCCGGTCCCGCGGGCGGGACCCGCGATCGCCCTTAGTTGAAGGGATCGATCTCGGCGGACTCGTAGCTCGTCACTTCCATGCCGACGCAGACTTCCTGGACGATGGGGGCAGACCACTTCATGACATCTCTCCTGGTTGGTTTGGGGTATGAAAGCCGAACCCGGATGGGTTCGATCCACTCTTCGACGAGAAACAGCCTCGAAAGGCCGCGCCTTAGTTGAAGGGATCGATCTCGGCGGACTCGTAGCTGGTGACTTCCATGCCGACGCAGACTTCCTGGACGACGGGGGCGGACCACTTCATGAGAAACTCCTTCGTGTTCGACGTCCCTGATATGCCGTTGTGTTGGGCACAATACAAGTGGACGCTACACTTATATTTCTCATAGGATCGCGGGAAAGTTCCCATCCTGCGCCCGAGCGTTGCCGCGCTTTCGGCCCGGCACTCCGGACACCGGAGATATGATGCCGGCACCTCGCCCGTGCGAAGAGGTCTGCGATGGGTCGGCCCCGGACCGGACGGCAGGGGCGCAACGGGTGCGGAGGAAAGATCCGGCCGAGGCCGGTTTCGGCTTGACGCCCCGGGGAGGGGAGGCGCACTGACGCGCCGCCGAACGGGCCTGCGCGGGGGTCACGACTCACCGCGCGGCGCGCGCTTCGGCTCCCTCTCGACGATTCCGATGCCCAGCGACAATCCAGACCGATCGCCCGCGCCGTGCGCGGCCGCCTCCGCTTCCTTCGCCTGACGCCCCGCTGACCGGGCCCGGGCGGCCCGGCGCGGGACGGCCCCTCACGGCCGGATCGCGCGCCCTGCGAGGTGAGCCCATGAACGAGATCGCTTCCTTCCCGACCGGCATCGATCCGGCCGTGCTCGCCGCTCGCCTGTCGGATGAGCGCGCGCCCGACATCGTCGAGGCGCTCAACGACGAGGCGCCCGAGGTCGCCGCCGCCATCCTGCTGGGCCTGCCCGTGGAGCGGGCGATCGAGGTGCTCGATCAGCCCGAGCTCGACTGCGCCGCCGACATCATCGAGATGCTGCCGCGCGACCGGGTCGCCTCCTACCTGTCGGGCATGTCGGCCGACCGCATCACCGACCTGTTTCGCGAAATCGAGGAGCCCGGCCGCTCGGACCTGCGCGCCCGTCTCGACGCCGAGACCCGCGGGGCCGTCGACCGGCTGAGCACCTACGGCGAGGAGACCGTCGGCTCGCTGATGACCACGGAATTCGTCGCCGTGCCGGGCAACTGGACGGTGCAGCAGACCCTCGACCACGTCCGCCAGGTCGAGAAGACCCGCGAGACCATCTACGCGATCTTCGTCCTCGACCCGCGCACCCGAGCCCTGACCAAGGCGGTGCCCCTGCGTCGGCTGATCTCGGGCAAACCGGGCGACAACGTGCTCTCGGTGGCCCCGAACCGACGTCCGCTGGCGGTCTCGCCCACGGCCAGCCGCGAGGAGGCCGCCCGTCTGATCTCGCGCTACGACCTCCTGGCGCTCCCCGTCATCGACGCGGTCGGGCACGTCATCGGCATCGTCACGGTGGACGACATGATCGACGCGATGGTCGAGAAGCAGACCCAGGACGTGCAGCGCTTCGGCGGCATGGAAGCCCTGCCCGAGCCCTACATGGACATCGGCTTCGGCACGATGATCCGGAAGCGGGCGGGCTGGCTCTGCGCGCTCTTCCTCGGCGAGATGATGACGGCCACCGCCATGCAGGGCTTCGAGGGCGAGCTCGAAAAGGCCATCGTGCTGACCCTGTTCATCCCGCTGATCATGAGCTCGGGCGGCAATTCCGGCAGCCAGGCCACCTCGCTGCTCATCCGCGCCCTGGCCCTGCACGAGGTGCGCCTGCGCGACTGGTGGCGGGTGGCCCTTCGCGAGGTGCCCACCGGCCTCGTGCTCGGCACGATCCTCGGCGCGATCGGCATCGTCCGCATCGTGGTCTGGCAGAAGACCGGCCTCTACGACTACGGCGAGCACTGGATGCTGGTGGCAGCGACCGTGGGGGCGGCCCTTATCGGCATCGTCACCTTCGGCTCGCTCACCGGCTCGATGCTGCCGTTCCTGCTGCAGCGCCTCGGCTTCGATCCCGCCACCGCCTCGGCACCCTTCGTCGCCACCCTCGTCGACGTCACGGGCCTCGTCATCTACTTCTCGGTGGCGATGCTGATCCTGCGCGGAACGCTGCTGTAGAGTTTGTCAGGGATACGTGGAAACCGGTTTTCCCGGAAAGACAAACGGACGAGAAAGGAATCCGGAGTCTGTCTGGTTCCGAATGAACCTGACAGACTCGAAGGCCGCTTCAGGCCCGAGGCCGGAGGCTCAGGTCGCTGAGCACGGAGGTGGCGAGGCGGTCCGGCCCGATCTCGTGGGCGGAGTAGCCGACGAGGGCGGCGAGACTCTCGCGGGCCCGCCAGACGCGGCTCTTCACGGTGCCGATCTTGCAGCCCATTACCCTGGCGGCCTCGTCGTAGGTCATGTTGTCGATGGCCACCAGCGTCAGGGCCTGGCGCAGGGTCGTGGAGAGCCGCCCGATGGCAGCGTTGACGTCCTCCAGGTCGAGGACGGCGCCCTGCGCCGGCAGGGTCACCAGCTGCGCCGCGTAGCTGCCGTCGCTGTCCTCGACCTCGTGCACGCGCTTGCGCTGGCCGGAATAGAACGTGTTGCGCATGATGATGGTGAGCCAGCCGCACACGTTGGTGCCCGGCGTGAAGCTCTCGCGGTACATCCAGGCTCGCAGCATCGTGTCCTGGACCAGATCGTCGGCGCGCGCGGCGTCGCGGGTCAACGAGAGGGCGTATTTGCGCAGCCCCGGCGCATGGTCCCGGAGCCCCTGGCGGACCTCGGCCGTGAGAGTCTCGCCGCGGGCGGCGAGCACCGCCTCGAGACGGGCGAGCAGCACGGCGAACCGGTCGGGCGGGTCGTCATCGAGGGAGGCATAGGCATCGCGCAGGTGCTGCCCGAGGGTTCGTCGGATCGACGGCGCCAGCGGGGGAGCGTTCTCGGGACGGAGGCGGGTCGACGCATCGGATCCAGATTGCGATGTCATCCAGTCACTTCTCATTCGGCCGGGAAGGGCATGAGCCCGATCCCCCTCAGTCCGCCCGAGTGTGCAAAACGAGAGATTTATCCGCATCAACACAGGTTAATGGGAAGACCTTCAAAGATTTATGCGCGAAATCGTACGTTTACGTCTGGATCGAGAGACAACCCGGCAAAAGTCTTCTCGAGAAGATACATGATAGCGAGACGCAAAGAGCCCGCCACGGCCATTGCCGGGCGGGCCGAGTCCTGGGAGGCGTGTCCTGGGAGGCGAGTCCCGGGAGGAACGCGTGATGCGTCGTTCTTCAACCCTGCAGGAGAGCAAGTGTTCACTGCCGAGCGTCCGCGACAGGGCGATGTCACGCGTCCATCGGCCGAAGCCGGACCTGGCCTGATCGACGGTGCAGGCGCCCCGGTGCGTCGCGGCATTCGACAGGCCCCCCTCCGGGTCAGGCGCGCTCGATCAGGCGGAGATATTCGGCTTCGGGTACGCCGTAACTGCCCCCCGCCACGGCCAGCAGGCCGGTCCGGTCGAGAACCCCGATCCGCCCGCGACGTGCCTTGATCAGGCGGTTGCCCTCTAGGAGCTGCAGGGCGAGGGTCACCGTCGTGCGCTGGACGCCGAGCATGAAGGACAGGAAGTCATGGGTCACGGTGAGCTCGTCGCCGATGACCCGGTCGTGGCACATGAGCAGCCAGCGGGCGAGCCGGACCTCGATGTTGTAGCTCGCGTTGGCGAACGCGGTCTGCGCCGTCTGGACCAGGAGGGTCTGGACGAACCGCAGCAGCAGGTTGCGCAGGGTGAGGCTCTCCTCGGTGGCGGCCATCAGCACGGCGGCGTCGATGGCCAGCATCTCGCCCGCGTTCTGGACGAAGTGGTCGTAGGGCGTGCGGTCACTCCCCAGCAGCACCGGTGCGGCACCGACCACGCCCTCGGGCCCGATGATGCCCACCTCGACCCTGCTCGTCCCGGAGGTCGTGATCGACGCGTAGCCGGCCTCCGGGAAGTAGAGGTCCTGAATCGGTCGATGCGGATAAATCAGGCCTTGGCGCAGCTCCGTCGTCATCGCGCGCAGGTGCGGCTGAAGCAACCGATAGTCACCTGGCGAGAGACGTTTGAGCAAGCGGTTACGGACGGCAGATTGCTCTAGCAGCGACACGGGCCTGTCCCTTGGGGCAAGAGCACAAATAGTCTCTCACGGACCCATATTCAGGAATATATACAAGCGATTTTGCGACTATCTGTACGATGCGAGACAAAGGCAAGCCCGCCAGGAGATCTGTCGGGTAGACGACATTCCTCCAATGTCGGGCACAACACCAAAGGCGTCGTGCCCTGTCCGACATGCTTCTTTGGGATTTATGAACGCTGCGGTTCGGGGAATATCGCAACGAACCGAGGGTCCTGGCCGTAGTGACGCAAGGGTTCGGCCGTTCTCGGCCGATGATCCTGCGAGCACGGCTCGGTTGGTCAACGCGCAGGCGGAGCAGCCCGGACTCGGTCGGGGGAGGGGTACGACACCGTGACGGGTTGGGTGAACGCGAGAGGGTGCGATCGCGCGCGGCGACAGGCACCGGAGCGGTGTCGATGACGGCGTCGCACTCCGATCCGGATTTGCCGCATCGCCTAACCCTGCACGATGACGACGATGTGATGATTCCGCTGATCCGGAAGCTGGAGCGGTTCGGGCCGGTATCGACCGAAGATCGCGCGATCCTGACGCGGCTCTGTGGAGCCATCACGTTCGTCGGACCGCGCATGGAGATCGTGCGGGAGGGTGAGCGTCCCGACGGCGTCCATGTGCTCCTCGAAGGCATGGCCTGCCGGTGCAAGCTGCGGGCCAACGGAACCCGGCAGATCCTCGCCTATCTGGTCCCGGGTGATTTCTGCGACCTCGATACCGGCCTGCTCGACCGCCGGGACCACGCGATCACGAGCCTTTCGGCCTGCCGCTTCACGCGCATGGGTTTCGCGCCCCTCGGGAACCTCGTCCGGGAGCAGGCCACGCTGGTCACGACCCTGCGTCGGGCGAACCTCGTGGACGACGCGATCCTGCGCGAGTGGATCGTGAATCTCGGCTCCCGCTCGGCCATTGAGCGGATCGCACATCTGTTTCTCGAATTGCTGATGCGCCTGCGGGCCGTCGGACTGGCGCGGGGCGACGGCTACGATCTTCCGATGTCCCAGCTCGATCTGGCGGATGCGACCGGCCTCGCGAGCGTGCACGTCAATCGCACGCTTCAGGATCTGAAGCGCCAGGGGTTGATCGAGCTGCGCTCGCGCATCCTGACGATCCGGAACGTCCAGCGGCTGACGAGCCTGGCCGGCTTCGATCCCCGTTACCTGTCGCTGGATCCCATGACGTCCCGCTAGGGCGCATGCCGGTCGGCGACCCGGGTCGAGGATCTCTCGCCAAACAGGCCCCGAAACGCCTTACGCGATCGGACGGGCGACCGGGTGAGCCGCGCGGATCTCCTCGGGAAGCGCCTGAAAGTCGATGTAACCGGCTTCGCGCGCCATCGCGTCGAGAGCGGACACTTCGTCGAGCGCGCTGCCGGTCCAGAGAACGGCGCCATTCGACTGCTGACGGACCTCGAAGATGCTCATGGTTCGTTAACCCTCGACCGGAAAAGGTCTATGATTGTCCTAACGTGACGGCTGGCAAAATGTTGCCGATCCTCGCACCGAGCGGGGTCGATGTCCCGGCGACCCGGACATCGCCCGAGAGGTGTGCCATGAATTTGCCGGTCTCGCCCCGCAAGCCCGTACTTCCCACCCGCGTCGAGTGCCCTGCCATGCGCCCCCCTCGGCCCGTGCCGTTCGGACACCGGTTTCGTTTCGCCCTCGCGGTGCTGGCCGGCGCCGCGTCGCTCGCCCCCGTCGCCCGCGCCGCGGAGCCGGCGGCGGTTCCCGATCCGGCCGCCGTCGCACCCGCCGTGACGGTGGCATCGGCCGTCGCCCGCGAGATCGTGGAGTTCGCTGTCGTGACCGGCACGCTGGTGCCCCGCGACGAGATCCTGGTGGCGCCCGAGATCGAGGGCCTTCGCATCACCGACCTGCTGGTGGAGGAGGGCGCCGGAGTCGCCCGGGGCCAGCCCCTGGCGCGGCTCTCCCTCGAGATGATCGTGACCCAGGAGGCGGCCAACGCCGCCGGCATCGCCAAGGCTCAGGCCGCGATCATCCAGGCCCGGAGCCAGATCGTGCAGGCCGAGGCGGCCCAGGTCGAGGCGAACCTTGCCCTCGAGCGCACGCGCAGCCTGATCCGCACCGGCAATGCCACGGCCGTGACCCTGGAGCAGCGCGTCTCCGCCGCCCAGGGCAACGAGGGCCGGCTCGCGGCCGCCCGGGGCGGACTTCAGCTGGCCGAGGCCGATCTGGCCACCGCGCGGGCCCAGGGCGCCGAGATCGCGTTGCGGCGTGCCCGAACCGAGATCCGCGCCCCCGAGGCGGGGATCGTCAGCCGGCGCACCGCCCGGGTGGGGGCCACCGCGACCGCCGCCGGGGAGCCGATGTTCCGCCTGATCGCCCGGGGCGAGATCGAACTCGAGGGCGAGGTGCCGGAGGTATGGATGCCGCGGCTCCACGTTGGTGATCCGGCCCGCCTGGACTGGGACGAGGGGCGGACCCTGAAGGGGCGGGTGCGGCGCATCGATCCGGAGATCGATCGTACGACGCGCCTCGGACGCATCCGCATCGGCCTCGATCCCGATCCGAGCCTGCGCATCGGCGCCTTCGCCCGCGGCAAGGTCGAGGTCGCACGCCGCACCGGCGTCGCGGTGCCGCTCTCGGCGGTGCTCTACGGCGCCGATGGCGGCGCGAGCGTCTTCATCGTCGCCGGCGACCGCGTCGAGGCCCGCCGGATCGTGCCCGGCCTCGCCGCCGACGGCGTTCTGGAGGTTCGCTCCGGCGTGAAGGCGGGCGAGGTGGTGGTGGCCCGTGCCAGCAGCTTCCTGCGCGACGGCGATCGCGTCCGGCCCGTGGTTCCCCCCATCAAGGCGGCCGAGGCCGCGACGCCTCCGGCGGCCGATGCCGCCTCCCGCTGATCGGACGATCCCATGCGCCTGAACATCTCGGCCTGGGCGATCCGCAAGCCGATCCCCTCCCTCGTCCTCTTCCTGGTGCTGGTGGTCCTCGGACTGGTCAGCTTCCGCGCGCTGCCGATCACGCGCTTTCCGAACATCGACATCCCCATCGTCTCCGTCCAGGTGCTGCAATCCGGGGCCGCGCCCTCGGAGCTGCAGACCCAGGTGACCAAGGTCGTCGAGGATGCGGTGGCGGGGGTGAAGGGCGTCAAGCACGTCATCTCGACGATCTCCGAGGGCGTCTCCAGCACCACGATCGAATTTCGCCTGGAGGTGAACAGCGACCGGGCGGTCAACGACGTCAAGGATGCCATCTCGAAAGTGCGGGTGAACCTGCCCCGCACCATCGAGGAGCCGATCATCAACCGCGTCGAGATCGCGGGCCTGCCGATCATGATCTACGGCGCCTCGGCGCCCGCGATGACGCCGGAAGACCTGTCATGGCTCATCGACGACGTCATCGCCCGGCAGGTGCAGAGCGTGAAGGGCGTCGGGGGCGTCGAGCGCCTCGGCGGCGTCGCCCGCGAGGTCCGCGTGACCCTCAAGCCCGACCGCTTGCTGGCGCTGGGGATCACGGCCGCCGACGTGAACCGGCAGCTGCGCCTGACCGCCGCCGACATGGCGGGCGGGCGCGGCGAACTCGGCGGGCAGGAGCAGTCCATCCGGACCCTGGCCGGGGCGGCCAGCCTCGACACCCTGGCGGAAACCTCGATCGTCGTCCCCGGCGGGCGCAAGGTCCGCCTCGACGAACTCGCCACCCTGGTGGACGGCTCGGAGGAGCCGCGCACCTTCGCGCGCTTCAACGGCGAGCCCGTGGTGGCCTTCGCGATCTCGCGCTCCACCGGTGCCAGCGACGCGGAGGTCGCCGTCGGCGTCGCCAAGCGCATCGCCGAACTCGGCACCCGCCATCCCGGTGTGCGCTTCGACCTGATCGACACCTCGGTCACCAACACGGTGGGCAATTACCACTCGGCGATGCTGTCCCTCGTGGAGGGGGCCGCCCTGGCGGTCGTCGTGGTCTTCCTGTTCCTGCGGGACTGGCGTGCCACCCTGATCGCCTCGATCGCCCTGCCGCTCTCGGTGCTGCCGACCTTCTGGGTGATGAGCAGCCTCGGCTTCTCCCTGAACGCCGTCAGCCTGCTCGCCATCACGCTGGTCACCGGCATCCTCGTCGACGACGCCATCGTGGAGATCGAGAACATCGTTCGGCACATGCGCATGGGGAAATCCCCCTACCGCGCCGCCCTGGAGGCCGCCGACGAGATCGGCCTCGCCGTCATCGCCATCACGGCGACGATCATGGCGATCTTCGCCCCCGTCTCCTTCATGAGCGGCATCGCCGGGCAGTACTTCAAGCAGTTCGGGCTCACCATCGCGGCGGCGGTGTTCATGTCGCTCCTGGTGGCCCGCCTGATCACGCCCCTGCTCGCCGCCTATTTCCTGCGCGATCACGGCCCCGATCACACCCGCGAGGGCCCGGTGATGCGAGGCTACACCCGCGTGGTCGCCTGGTCGGTGCGCCACAAGTTCATCACCCTGGTGCTCGGGCTCGCCTGCTTCGCCGGGTCGATCCTGTCCACCGGGCTGCTGCCGGCAGGCTTTCTCCCCGCGGAGGACGCCGCCCGCACCATCTTCGTGGTGGAACTGCCGCCGGGGGCTCGCCTCGCCGACACCACGCAGGTGACGGACGCCCTCGTGGAGCGCATCCGCGCCCTGCCGGAGGTGCGCAGCGTCTTCGTCGACGGCGGCCGGCAGCTCCCCGGGAAGAAGGAAGTCCGGCTCGCGACCTTCACCATCAATCTCACGCCGAAGAACACCCGCCATCGCACCCAGAAGCAGGTGGACATCGCCATCCGGGCGATCCTGCACGACGTGCCCGACATCCGATTCTGGGCCCTGCGCGAGGGCGGCCAGCGCGACGTGACCCTGATCGTGTCCGGCCCCGACAAGGCGGTGGTGGCGGAGACGGCGGCCAAGCTCCAGCGCGAGGCCGCGGGCGTACCCCACCTGGTCAACGTGCTCTCGACGGCCCCCTTGGACCGCACCGAGATCCGCATCCGCCCGAAGGCCGGGGTCGCGGCCGATCTCGGCGTCACCACCGACCTCATCGCCGAGACCGTGCGGGTCGGCACGATCGGCGACATCGGCGCGAATCTGGCCAAGTTCAACACCATCGACCGCCAAGTGCCGATCCGGGTGCAGCTGCCGGAGCGCCTGCGCGGCGACCTCTCGCAGCTCGAAACCCTGAAGGTCCCGGTCAAGGGCGGCGCGGCCGTGCCGCTCTCCACCGTGGCCGATCTCAGCCTCGGGCGCGGCCCCACAGCCATCGACCGCTACGACCGGGCCATCCGGGTCGCCCTGGAGGCCGACATGGAGGGCTCGGACGCCCTCGGCGCCCTGATCGGCGCCGTCCTCGCCCTGCCCACCGCCAAGGACCTCCCGCCCGGCGTCACCATTCGCCAGACGGGCGACGCCGAGGTGATGGGCGAGGTCTTCGAGGGCTTCGCCCTCGCCATGGGCGCCGGCCTGATGATGGTGTTCGGCGTGCTGGTGCTGCTGTTCGGGAACTTTCTGCAGCCGCTGACCATCCTGTTCTCGCTGCCGCTCTCCATCGGCGGCGCGATCCTCGGCCTCCTGATCTTCAACAAGCCGATCTCGATGCCGGTGGTGATCGGCATCCTCATGCTGATGGGCGTCGTGACCAAGAACGCCATCATGCTGGTGGATTTCGCCGTCGAGGAGATGGCCCGCGGCGTCGACCGTGCCACCGCGATCATCGATGCCGGCCGCAAGCGCGCCCGGCCGATCGTGATGACCACCATCGCCATGGCGGCCGGCATGGTGCCCTCCGCCATGGCGCTCGGCATCGGCGGCGAGTTCCGCGCGCCCATGGCGATCGCGGTCATCGGCGGCCTGATCGTCTCCACGGGCCTGTCGCTGGTCTTCGTGCCGGCGATCTTCGTCCTGGTGGACGACCTGTCGCGCCTCTTCGTGCGGGTCTTCGGCCGCTTCGTCGGACGCGTGGACGAGCCGACGGAGGGCGCGTTCGCGCGGCCGCCGACCCATTCGGCCAACGACCCGAAGCCGATCCTGCCGCCGCGCATCGCGGCCGAATAGGCCGCCAGCAGGGGGGCGAAACGAAAAGGCCCGGACCTTTCGGTCCGGGCCTTTTCGTCGGCGGTCCTGGGCTCGCGCGCGCTCAGCCCTCGCTGCGGGCGGCCAGGCGGCTCGCGGCGAAACAGAGGCCGCCGGCGACGATGAAGAGCACCACGAAGGTCTTCACGGTGGCGTAGAACAGCGCCGGCTCGATGCCCGCATCCGTGTAGAGCACGGCGCAGATGGCGGTGATCGGCAGGAGCAGGAGGATCAGGAGGGGGGTCAGCGGGCTGTTCATGGGCGGGTCTCTCAACCTCTGTCGGACCCGGTTCACCGGTCCCTGTGGCGTTTGCTGCGCCTCTCATAGCATCGCCCCGCACCCGGCGCCAAGCTGGATCGGCCACGCTTTCCTGCGGTCGATGAGCCCGGATCAGGCCGGGATCCGCACCGTGGCGCGCAGGCCCCCGAGCGGGCTGTCGTGCAGGCTGACGTCGCCGCCATGGGCCCGGGCGATGTCGCGGGCGATGGAGAGCCCGAGGCCGGAGCCGCCCGCATCCTGGCGCGCATCGTCAAGGCGCACGAAGGGCTTGAACACCTCCTCGCGCTGATCGGGCGGGATGCCCGGGCCGTCGTCGTCGATGGAGACCAGGAAGGCCCTCGCCTCGCGCCGCCCCGTGATCGCGACGGTCTCGCCGTAGCGGGCCGCGTTGGCCGCGAGGTTGAACAGGCAGCGCCGCATGGCGTCGGGCCGCAGGGTCAGCCGCGGATGGTCCTCGAGGTCCACCGCCTCCACATGGGCGCCGAGGCGCTCGACGTCGGTGCGCAGGTCCTCCAAGAGCGCGCGCATGTCGGTGGGCACCGCCACCTCGCCCGAATCGCCCCGGGCGAAGGCGAGGTAGGCTTCCAGCATGCGGCTCATCTCGTCGACGTCGCGCTGCAGGTCCTCGACCTCGGGGGTCTGCTCGACCAGGGCGAGGGAGAGCTTGAACCGCGTGATGATGGTGCGCAGGTCGTGGCTGACCCCGTTGAGCATCGTCGTGCGCTGCTCCATCGCCCGCTCGATGCGCCGCTTCATCTCGATGAAGGCGTGGCCGGCCTGGCGCACCTCGCGGGCCCCGCGGGGCCGGAACTCGATCTCACGGCCCTTGCCGAAGCTCTCGGCGACGGCGGCCAGCCGTAGGATCGGCTTGATCTGGTTGCGCAGGAACAGGATCGCGACGCCGAGCAGCACCAGGGACGAGCCGCTCATCCACAGGAGGAAGATGTGCGAATTCGAGGCGTAGGCCATGCTGCGCCGGGCGGTGACGCGCATCACGCCGTCGGGAATCGCGACCCGGATCTCGATCAGGCTGGAGCGGCCCACGGTGTCGATCCAGTAGGGCCGGCGGATCTGGCGCCGGATCTCCTCGGACAGGGCCTCGTCCAGGATCGAGAAGAAGGGCCGCGGCCCCGCCGGGGGGAGCTTGGCCCCCTTCAGGATGTCGACGTCGAGGTTGAGCCGGTCGTTGGCGATCCGGGTGAGGGTCTCGGAATCCTTGTCCTGCGGGTAGCTCTCGTAGATGTCGATCAGCGCGGCGACGTCGGCGGTGACGGCGGAGGAAAGGCGGCGCGTCACGAGCTGCCAGTGGCGCTCCATGAAGGTGTAGGCGATCACCGACTGGAGCAGCACCACCGGCGCGATGATGATGATGAGCGATCGGGCATAGAGGCCCTTGGGCAGCAGGTCACCGATGGCGCGGCTGACGATCCGCCACATCCGCCGTGGCCGGGGCAGGGAAGCGAGGCGGGTCGCCGTGCGCTGGAGCAAGCCGGTGCCGGCCATGGGCTCAGTCGACCGCGAGGCGGTAACCCACGCCCCGCACCGTCTGCAGGAACAGGGGATTGGCCGGATCGACCTCGGTCTTCCGGCGCAGGCGGTTGATCTGCACGTCGATGCTGCGCTCGGCGGCGAGGCCGCCGCTTCCGGCCAGGGCCTCCCGTTCCACGTTGCCGCCGGCGGCCTGGGCCAGGAGGGTGAGGATCTCGCGCTCGCGCTCGGTGATCCGGATCAGCTCGTCCGCGCGGCGCAATTCGCCCCGGTCGATCCGGTAGGCGAAGGGTCCGAAGGTCACGGTGTCGTGGCTCTGGGCACGGCCGCCGGCCTCGTTGCGCCGCTTGATGATGTTCGACAGGCGCAGGATCAGCTCGCGCGGCTCGAAGGGCTTGGGCAGATAGTCGTCGGCGCCGATCTCCAGGCCCATGACCCGGTCGTTGGGATTCGAGCGCGCGGTCAGCATCAGGATCGGCACGCGCGAGGTCTGGCGGACTTCCCGGGCATAGTCGAAACCGCTCTCGCCGGGCATCATCACATCGAGCACCAGGGCATCGAAGACGAAGCACTGCGCCTTGGTGCGGGCCTCGGGCACGTTCCCGGCCGCGGTGACGCGGAAGCCCTGCTCGTAGAGGAAACGCGACAGCAGTTCCCGTACCCGGCGATCGTCGTCGACCACCAGGACGTGCGGCGCATGGTCGGGAAGATCGGCGGTCGGCCGCGCCCCGGGCGTGGCCATCAGGCGGCCTTGCCGGCGCGCCGGGACATCAGGCGCTGGACGGCCGCGCGCGCGTCGGGTTCGATCATGCCGAAGAGGAAGCTCTCGGCGGAGAGGGGAGCCTCGCCGCCGCGCTCCGATGCCGCGAGGGCGCGCGCCACCCGCCGGCTCTGGACCCGCATGAGGTCGCCGGCGAGGTCCGCCCCGGCCGCGGTGCAGAACAGCAGCCGCTGGCGCCGGTCGCTGGTGCCGGTCTTCTGCGCGATGTAGCCCTGCTCGATCAAATCCTTCAGCACCCGGTTCAGGCTCTGCTTGGTGATGCGCAGGATATCCAGGAGTTCGGCGATCGTAAGACCCGGATAGCGGTCGACGAAGTGCAGCACCCGGTGATGGGCCCGGCCGAAGCCGTACTGGGCCAGGATGCGGTCGGGGTCGCCGACGAAATCCCGGTAGGCGAAGAACAGAAGCTCGATGAGATCATCGCCGGAACCGGAGGACGGCAGCGGCGCGTCGGCGTCGGCATCTCGCATCGCGTGGGCAGTCACGTCTCGGGCGACCTCGATGTACGTCAGCGTTGTTGACATGTTCCAGCCCGGACGCGACCCGTCAAGCCTGCGATCGGAGGACGCGTGACGGCACGCCGAGCCCCGTTCCCCCAATGGGAACGATCGCGAGAACCGCCTACGTGTCCGAACCGCGCGAACCCGTGAGACAGATGACCACGGGACGACAGGCCTTATCGGGCGCAGGCGCAGGAACCCGCCGTTGAGCCTTGCGTTCACTAGAACATTTCGTGAACCAGAGGATCCGAACATGGCCGGCACCCAGGCGAACAAGACCCAGGCATCCAAGTCCGACTCATCGAAGTCCGACACGTCCAAGTCTGACGCTTCGAAAGCTCACGAGAACCCCAAGACCGATCCGAAGGACGTCTCGAACCAGATCAAGGATCCGAGCGAGTGGACCACCGGCGGCGAGCCGATGACCGGCGCGCAAGCGTCCTACCTCAAGACCTTGTCCGAAGAGGCGAAGGACCCGGACGCGTTCGACCCCGATCTCGACAAGGCCGAGGCATCCCAGCGGATCGATGCCCTGCGCAAGGAATCCGGCAAGGCCTGACCGTCGCCGCGGGGCCGGCCGGCTCGATCCGATGGCCTGGTCGGGTCGGGCAAGCGTGAAAGACGGACCGGGGGCTGACGCGCCCGGCCCGTCGCATCGGCTCAAGTCCGGACTTCGACGATCCGTTTAAGTCCTCCGCAAGGAAGGTCGCGTAACGTTTCCCACGATCGACGTCCGCGAAAGATTCCCTGGGGCCATGACCGAACTGGATTGCGAACAGGCCAGGGGTCGGCGGAGATTTCCGGCGCGGCACGATCTGCAGATCCTGGCCCGCCGCTTCCTCGAAGACAGGTCCGGATCGACGGCCCTCGAGTACGGCTTGATCATGGCCATGGTCTTTCTGGCGATCGTGACCGCGATGCGGTACTTCTCCGACCAGACGACCGCAATGTACAACTATATCGGCGCTGCCCTCAACCGGTCATCCTGAGTCCGAGCCTGTTTCGTCGCCGTGCATCCGCGTGACTATTCGGCGGATGTGACCCAGTCTCGGACGCGTTCGGTCCGCGAGCGCTCCGCAGTCCGAACGATCCCCGGCGCTGCCTCCACGTAGAACACCGGGCCGGAAACCGGCGGTCCCCGGGACGCCGTCCGCCCCCGCTTCGCGGAACAGGACGGCGGACGCGTGCCGCAACGCCGCCCACGCTTCGGCTGAACGGCGAGCCCCACCGGGCCCGTTTCGTCGCGGCGGCGATGACGACCTTTCGCTCCGCCCCGGCGCCGACGCTGCGACCGGCCCTCGCGCATCGATCGCGCAAACGGGTGGCACCCCGGCGCCATCGTGACCCTTCCGACGCTTCGACTTAGGTGCGGCCACCAATCCAATCCGCAACTGCGAATCCAACCGCTAAAAAAAGTGCCGCAACGGCGTGTGAAGTTTCGCATGCCGTTCCACAGACTCGTGGGAAGCACCTGAGTGCAGGAGAACGAGCTTTCCGCCCCTCACCGTCCCGTGCCGGCCTCATTGCACAATTGCGCGACTTTCACAAAGCCCGATTAAATATGTTCTTATACCTTTCATGTATTGATATATAACTATAGAAGTATTGCTGTTGAATTCTATACTGATTCTAAAGTTGTGAAATCTTAGACACACTATAGACAAATCGACACATGGAGCGCAACGATGTCGTCCGGCCCCAATCCTTCCATCACGTACAAGAATTTCGTGGAACTGCGGCCGGCTTCAGACGGGTTCTTGGTGGGCAATGTCATTGTCCGTCGTCAGATGATTTGGGACATTCAGCGGTGTTCAGGAGCGGAGGCTCTGGTCCATCTGGGGTGAGAGGTTAGGCAGCCTGCGCGTGATGGCGCA